>JAJYSL010000240.1 GCA_021793595.1 Acidobacteriota bacterium | reverse complement strand
GGCCTCGCTGATACCAGCCGCCCGCGCCATGGTGCGCGTGGACCAATGCGTGGCATGAGCCGGCTTGTCGTGCAGCGTCATTTCCACCACTGTCTTTACCTTCCGCTCGCTGATGATGCGCGTGCGGCCCGGCCGCGGGCATCCCTTTCCAGTGCCGCGATGCCGCCTGCCAGGACCCGCGCCATCCGCTGCAGGGCTTGTCTCTGTTCCGGGTTCAGGGCAACCGCCGCAGCAATCCGCATACTATGTCGTCCTCCATAGTATGGACGCGTTGCGGCAATACTAGCCATCATTTACGACGCACTACACTAGTATTCCGTTATGGCCGCGCCCATCCCTGATCTTCCCGCCGACGAACGCGATTTCCATACCCTATATATTTGGGCGATTGCTTCCATCGCCGCTCTGGGCGGCCTTCTCTTCGGATATGACTGGGTCGTCATTGGGGGAGCCAAGCCTTTCTATGAGGCCTACTTTCATCTGCAATTCGACCGTCTCATTGGATGGGCCAATAGCTGCGCTCTTCTAGGTTGCCTTGTGGGTTCATTTTTTGCTGGAGCAATGAATCTGAAATACGGCCGCAAGCAGATTTTACTTGCATCAGGATTGATCTTCGCCAGTTCCTCCGTGTGCACCGGCTGGGCTTCCAGTCTTGATACATTCATCGCATGACGAATCATGGGTGGCGTCGCCATCGGTCTCGCCTCAAATATTTCGCCGACTTACATTGCGGAGATTGCTCCGGCAAACTGGCGTGGCCGCTTGGTCAGTCCGAATCAACTCGCCATCGTCTGCGGCATTATGGCCGCGCAAATTGCGAATTGGGGCATTGCAGAAAAAGTTCCTGAGCAGGCAACGATGGCCTTCATTGCCGGATCCTGGAACGGCCACTACGGCTGGCGATGGATGTTTACCGCGGTTAGTCTGCCGGCGATTGTTTTCGTCGTTTGCCTGACATTGATTCCGGAGAGCCCTCGCTGGCTGGCATCGAAAGCCAGGACTGCAAAAGCATTTCAGGTACTTGTCGGCATCAGCGGGGAGAACTACGCGTGTCGGGCACTTGGCGAAATCAATGAGTCGCTCGCGAGTGAATCGCAACGGTCCGCGTCCTGGAGAGGCTTACTGGCACCGCACCTTCGATTCGTCCTGTTGATTGGTGTCGGTTTGGCCGTACTGCAGCAATGGAGCGGAATCAACATCCTCTTCAACTACGCGGAGGAAGTGTACAAGAGCGCCGGCTATGGAGTCAGTGCAGTCTTGGTTAACATCATTGTTACTGGCGTCGTGAACCTTGTGTCTACGCTGCTGTCGATGATGTTGGTGGATCGATTTGGAAGAAGAGTGCTGCTGCTGGTTGGATGTTGCGGGATTGGAATCGCCGACCTGTTCGCCGCTTACGCCTACCATGCACATCTTCCCGGCCGGTTGGTGCTGGCGTTCACCCTGTGCGCGATTGCCTTCCATGCCGTTTCGCTCGCGCCTGTTACATGGGTTGTCATTTCGGAGATTTTCCCGAATCGCCTGCGAAGTGCCGGTGTCTCAACGGCAGTCGCCAGTCTTTGGGCCTCTTCGTTCCTGGTCACCTACAGCTTCCCTTGGTTGCTGAGTCTCATGAGCTTGTCCGGCACATTTCTACTGTACGGCGTCATCTGTCTTCTCGGAGGCATGCTTGTACACAGATTTGTTCCTGAGACACAAGGCAAAAGTTTGGAAGAGTTGGAGGTCGCACTCAACACGCATGTCTGGCCCGGCATGCCAAGATTCCTCTCTCCCCGGCCATAATGCCGGCTACAGGCTCAAGAAAATTGCTTCATGTCGATGCCGAGCTGGTAGTTTTCGCCATGCTGCATCAGTTCTTCCCATGTAACATCCCGCCCCAGCCGCCCTGCCATGCGACCCAGCATGGCGCTGAAAGCTGTCTCCACACCGGCAGCCGATTGATTATGTAAATTTCCAGACGTGATGCTGTCGATAAAGCCTCGATCCTTTTCTCGCTGCGCATCTGCCAGATTGTCGGTGAAGACTCCATTGGCTGCGAATTTGGTGGGTACGGCCGGCTGCGCGGATTGATCCGCTGCCCACGTCCACGCATTTTTGCCGATGATCTGCATCGGTCCGGAATATGGAATCTCGGCATGACCGTCGGCGCCAAACATTCGAGCCGACACGTCGAACCAGTCGTTCGGTCCAAACTGCGTGCACGAAAAACTGACGTGGATATTTCCCGGGTAGGTAAATGCAACTTCGTAGTTATCCCAGGTATCGCCGGGATGGGAAATAATATTTCTTCCACCTATGCCCGTCGCCTTGATTGGGTGTGATTGCAATGTCCAGTTACAAATGTCGATCAGATGGATGGCTTGCTCGACGATGATGTCGCCCGACAACACGCGGTCCCAATACCAGCGACGAATTCGCAGTTCATCTGGCGACATGTTGGGCATGGGAGGATAGGTGGACGCAGGAGCGTTATAGTGTGCAGCAATGGCGCCAATTTTCCCCAGCGCACCCTGCTGAATCCGGCGGATCATCTCCACAAACGGCGGAGCACTGCGAATTTGGAAGCCAACCTCCAGGCTGACGTGCCCTTCCCCGCGTTTCCCGATCTCGAGTGCCTGTTTTGCTTGGGCTACGTCCACGCCAATTGGCTTCTCGCAGTACACATGCTTGCCACCGCGAACCGCAGCGTCGAGATGTTGCACGTGAAAAAATGGGGTCGTTGAAATCTGGACTGCGTCTACGTCCGGCGAGGACGCAACTTCCTCGTAGGCCTTATAGCCATGGAACATCAGCTTCTCGTCGATCTTGGGATATCCCTTTTGTACTCCGATCTGGTCGATACGACTCTTCGCCGGTCCGAGTTTGTCTGGAAACAAATCTGCCAACGCGACGAAGCGTGCACTGGTGTTGTTCAGAAAGGACTCCGCCACCGAGGTTCCGCGCGAGCCACATCCCAGGAGCGCCACCCGAACCGCCGAATTCGCTTCATAGCCGAATACCGTTTTCGGCTTCAGCAGCAGGATTCCGGAAGCGGCCGCAGCGGCTCCGACAAATTTTCTTCTATCCATGGATAAAGCCTCCTGATTTACGATTGGTTGGAACGTACATTGGCAAGTACTCGCTCGAGATACAACTTCTCGTGCTTCACATCTTCCATCTGCTGTGGGCCAGAGGTTTCGCGCTCAATCGTGATTGCGCCTTGATATCCAAGCTTTTGGAGCTTTGAAAGTACCTGCAGAAAATCCACGCTGCCAGTACCGATCAAGACTTCTTTTCCGAGTTTCATCGGATCGGTCGGCCACATCCCATCCTTGGCGTGCACACTTCTCACATGCGAGCCAATCATGTCGACCGCATCCACGGGATTCGCTTTCCCATACAGAATCAGGTTGGCCGTATCGAGGCCCACGCCGAGGTTCGGCTGGTTTACATCCAGAATGGCACGAGACATGGTGGTCGGCGTCTCTTGTCCGGTCTCCATTAGGAAATCCTGGCCGTTCGCGGCGCAATGGATCGCAACTTCACGAATCGCCTGCACCGTCGGCTGGTAGAGCGAATCTCTCGGATTTTCCGGCAGGAAGCCGCAATGGGTTTGTACCCGCGGTATACCCAGACGTTTAGCGAAGTCGGAAGTCTGCTTCAGCGCCTCAATCCGAGCGGCTCGCGTCGCCGGCGGTACCAGTCCAATCGTCTCCGGTCCATCCAGAAAATCCCACACCAGCCGTCCCGGCCCAACGACTTCGGCGCTCGTCGCCGTCACTCCATGCTTCTCCAGTGCTGCGCCTAGCTGCTGCGCAGCCGACGGGCTGAACCTGCCGATGTAGTCGTCAAGGCTCAGGAAGCAATTCGACATTCCCAACTGTTTGACTCGCGAGATGGCAATCTCGGGGTGGTCGTATCGTGGTGCGATCATCACTCCGATTGCCATGGGTGCAACACCAGTTTGCTTCGTGGTTACATAAGACGTCGTTGCCATCGGCGCGGAGAAAGTCTCCGACATATTGGCGTCTTCTCGAGCGAATACGCTGCCAAAAGCTCCCGACCGCATCACTGCAGCTCCAATCGCGGTGCAAAGAAAATCTCTACGACGCATGCACAGCTCCTCTCACGAATCTCTTCTCCACATCGATTTACAATTTTACAAACGTTCGCGTGCGATACATCCAATACGGAATCAGCCAGGGGACAGTGAGCGAGGCAGCAGCCGACAACAACCCATCCCACCGGCCAACGCGCGGCAACAGGCCTCCGACGAAGATATCGCCGATCTTTCGAAAATCGTACACCTCCGTCGGCATGTACACCGCCAGCGCGTTCATGCCGATCACGGTAAACGGAAATATCCATTTCCGATAGCCAGGGACATCAATCACTAAATAGAAGGTTGCCATCAACTGGCAACTGATCCCGCCAGCGACCAACACGAAGGAACTGGTGCACAACAGTTTGATGATAGGGAACCACAGGCTCCAGATGAGGCCGACAACGAGCAAACCAGCGCCGTAACCATAAAGCATCAAGCATTTCACTTTTTTGCTTCGCGCCGAAAGAAGCATCTCTCCCGCTAGCACTCCCAGCAACACGGAGGATGCAAATCCAAGGTAACTAAGGAACCAGGTGTTTTCGCCAAAGTGAAATCGACCCTGGATCAGCGTGTCGATGTAGATGGCGGCATTTCCCGTAGGCGTCAAGACTCCGCGCCCAACAGTCGGCACCGGTATCGTCAGCAACAGGATCCAGTAGCCTACTAAAAAAATCGCCGTGGTGATTGCCTGACCCTTTGCCTTGAAGTTCAATGTGACGATGGTCGCGATCAGATATCCGGCTGCAATGCCATGCAGCACGCTGTAGAAGGGGTGCAGTGTCGATAGGTTGAATTGGAGAAGGTTGCCTTGGGCAATCATGCCCAGGATGAACAAAAGCACCGCGCGTTTGACGGCGTGCGCGTAGATTGCGCCATGACTTTCATGCATCCGCTTTCGCTTGGCAAGGGAGAAGGTCAGCGACACTCCCACCATAAACAGAAACAAGGTCCAGATCACATCGAACGCATGCAGCCCCTGCCATCGCACATGCTCAAACTGAGCCGACAAGGCTGTCCAGAACCTGTCCGGCCATACCTTTGCCAAGCCATGGATCATGAACTGACCGCCGATAATCCAAAGCATATCGAAGCCCCGCAGACCGTCCAACGAAAGCAGCCGTTCGGATTGCACCCAGGGTGCTGTCGCGGGAACGGTGTGAGTCAGTGATTCTCCCTGCGTTTGAGGTATCCCTGTAGCCATCTTCCTCGTCCCCTGCTGTCGCTGGAGATATTCTCCTCGAGCACATCGTCTGGCAATTGCAACCCAACCCCAATCTACAGATGACAATGTAACGTCGTCCTCCGTGTTCATTGCAGATGCGCTCTATGAAGCTTCCTGGGAAATGGAGAATCGGTTTTCCGGCTGCCCGCAAACGTCTGTCTCGATGGCGAACAGGCTGCCCGCGAGTTCTTCACCCCGCGAATCTCCAAACGCACTGGTGACGTACAGAGTGCGAAGATCCTCGCGGCCAAAAGTGCATGTGGTCACATTTGAGACGGGAAATTCAATGACCGTGTCGATGGTGCCATCTGGCGCAACACGCACAATGCAGCCGCCATAAAATCTGCAATTCCAGAGGTATCCGTCGGCATCCACCGTCGAGCCGTCTGGCACACCTCGCGGAAAGCCTTGCAGGAATGGCCGTTCTCCGCTGATGCTTCCATCGACCGCGTTGTAGTCGTAGCAGCGCACGGAATTGGCAAGACTGTCGCCAAAATAGAAACGGGTTCGATCAGGACTCCACCCAACCGTATTCGATATGCCGATGTCGGATTTCCACTCGCTGATGGTGCCGTCCGGATCGAGACGGTAGAGAACTCCGTCGGTTCCGCCTGTGCTGCGCGTGGTCTTGTCTGCATTGACGTTGTTCCTCATGGAGCCGAGCCATAGTGAGCCTCGAGGATCTGGACGCGCATCATTCAGCCGCACCTCCGGCCAGCCAGGCAAGCGAAAAGCAGTCGGAGATTCGCGCCCCGTGCGCGGCTCCCAGAGAATCACGCGGGAACCCAGGACTACAGCGAGCGTATCGTCTCGCGTGGTCATGTTCACGGCTGTCACCGGCTCCGCAAACTCCCAAGTCTGGACATCGTGACTGCTGGGATCGTAGCGATGAATCAGGAACCCGTTGATGTCCGCCCAGTAAAGAGCAGACTCTGGCGCGTGCCACACCGCACCTTCTCCGCAGATGTCACCAACTTTGGCCACGCATGTTGGCCCTCTAAGGATTCTCACAAGACACAAACCCCGTCGACAATTTCATCAGGTTGCATCATTCATGTCCACAGATGCGCCGCGTCCACCCCCACCGCTTGCTCAGGCTCCAGCTTCCCGGCGAAAAAATACCGGAGACTGGGATTCCAGCCTCCGGTATCAATGATGGCTATGCGACTCAGCGGACTAGAAGTAAAACTTACCGCCTAGCTGAATTTCGCGCGGATCATGCGAGGCGAGGGCCTGGCCAAAGGCACCATAGTCAGTTGGCCATGGGTGTGCGACATAAAAGTGGGGATCATGCGGCGCGGCGATCCTCCCAGTAATCCTGGAATTGGCCGTTGAGATGGCAGCAGCGGAGGGCGACGATGG
>JAJYSL010000239.1 GCA_021793595.1 Acidobacteriota bacterium | reverse complement strand
TCCGATCTCAGCTCACAGATTGATTCATACGTTGCCGATCGAAAGACCGCAGAAGGAGTTTTATTGTTCGGGGCTGCAATATTTTATGAGCCTGGCGACGCCGTATCCGCTTCGACGGCCGGGAGCGAATTACCCGACCCCGGAGGATCTTTGGATGGATCCGACGGTGATTCCGATTTGTGTGCTACCGAATCCTCGTCAATCGCGCAAAGCTGATTGCGGTGAAGCGCAGGTCGCCTGAAGCGCTTTGCGGAGACCGGGACTTCCAGGAGAAGTAGCGATCTATGTTTGCAACCGATGGTTTGGGCATCGAATGGAAAATTCGGCGGAGTGGCAAGAAGAGGCAATTTTAGGTTCTTCGAGACGAAGCGATCTGGAGCGTCTTTTATGGCTCGGGCAACGATTGGATTTTCGTTGCGTCGAACTCGGTGGGGATGGCTTGTCGATGGGGCTTGCGCAAGCGCTCCTGCGGGTTCGAGATCGGGGCGGAGAGATTGTTCCGTTGGAAGCGAACACTGCGCAACAAGCCTATGAAGCGAGACGAGGTCGGCAGAATATCGTTCTGAAGGCGCGACAGATGGGCGTTAGTACCTGGGTCGCCGGCCGCTTCTTTCTGAAGACCATTACGCAGCCGGGAACGCTGACCGTGGAAGTGGCGCACAATCGGGAAGCAGCGGAACAGATTTTCCGGATCGTTCACCGATTTTACGAACTGTTGCCAGAGGGATTGCGCCGAGGGGTGTTGCGAACGTCGAGAGCGAACACCCGACAGATTTTGCTTCCAGAGTTGGACAGCGAATACCGTGTAGAGAGCGCTGCGGACGGAAATGCGGGCCGTGGGATGACCATACAAAATCTACACTGCTCGGAGATTGCTCGGTGGAGTGGCGACGCCGCGGAAACAATGGCAAGCTTGAGTGCGGCATTGGTGCCGAATGGGGAACTTGTTCTGGAATCCACCCCGAACGGCGCCCAAGGCTATTTCTACGATCAATGGCAACGTGCGGAAGAGACGGGAATGGTCCGTCACTTTTTTCCGTGGTGGATGGAGAAGGCGTACGTAGCGCATCCTGTTGAAGAATGTGAGTGGACGGCAGAAGAACGTGGGTTCGCGGAAAAGAATCGGTTGCGGCCGGAACAGATCGGTTTCCGAAGGCAACTGCAGACAAAATTTCGAAGGATTGCAGCGCAGGAGTACGCGGAGAGCGCAGATGCTTGTTTTCTGGCGAGCGGCGACTGCGTCTTCGACCTGGATTGCATCGAGCGACGGGCACGAGAAGTCCACGAACCCACCGAACAAAGGTGCAATGGGCAGTTGTGGATCTGGTATCCACCGCAACCCGGGCGGAAATATGTCGTAGGAGTCGATCCGGCGGGCGGTGGTAATAATGGAGATTATGCCGCGGTTCAGGTGATTGAGCAACGCACCGGTTTGCAATGTGCGGAGTTACGTGGCCATCTGGCGCCGAGGGAATTAGCGAAACACTGTGCGGAACTGGCAGGAGAATACAACCTGGGATTACTTGTGATCGAGCGCAACAATCACGGTATGGCTGTGCTGGCATACCTGAGCACGATTGAACGCTATGCCCAAATCTATGAGGAGCGCGGGCAGGCCGGCTGGCTGACCACGGCGATCACGCGGCCAGCGATGATCGCGCTATTGGGCGCCGCACTCACAACCGGCCCGGAGATATTTTCCAGCTCCAGACTGTTGGCAGAATGCCGAACGTTTGTGAGGCTGAGCGATGGTCGCACCGGGGCGGCTGCAGGTGTGCATGATGATTGCGTGATGGCCATGGCGATTGCGTTGCAGGTGCGTGCGGAGATAGCCGAATCATCGCGGCCGCTTCGATAGCGGACTCGGTAGGGTCGGGAGCCTTGCGATCGCCGGCTGAGAGCGGAGCCCACCTGTTTGGCTGGCCGGCGATGGCTGCGATCCTGGGATGGTTCAGGTTCTCTCCGGGTTACAATTCGGTTGCAGGCGCCTTCTCGTTGGGCACAGTAAAAGAGCGTTGAAGGAGCGAAGCTTCAGGTGGCAGTGATTGCAGTACAGCAGATCCGGCGGATGCGCGGCGGTGCACAGAGCCATCTGATGCTGGGCTCGGACGGCCACCTGTATGTGGTGAAGTTTCAGAACAATCCGCAACATCTGAGAGTGCTGGCCAACGAGTTGTTTGCAACACGTCTCGCGGAAGCCGTGGGGCTTTCTGTTCCTGCGACGGAAGTCGTGGAAGTGAGCGAGTGGCTGGTCGAGAACACGCCGGAGCTGTACATGGATACGGGTCGCCGGCAAGAGCGCTGCGCGCCCGGACTGCAATTTGGATCTCGCTATGTTGGAGGCTTGATGCCAGGCCAGGTCGCAGATTACCTGCCGGAAGAGCAGCTGGCTGAGGTACGGAACCTGGCCGAATTTTCAGGGATGTTAGTTATGGACAAATGGACTTGCAACAGCAATGGCAGGCAGGCCGTGTTCCGCCGGAAGCCCCGAGAGAAGCGATACGCAGCAAATTTTGTGGATCAGGGATATTGTTTTCATGCGGGGGAGTGGAGCTTTCCTGACGCACCCTTGCGGGGAGTGTATGGCCGGAATCGGGTGTACGCTGAAGTGACCGGCTGGAACAGTTTTGAACCCTGGCTGAGTCGTGTGGAACGACTCGAGCCGGATACGGTATGGCAGATTGCCGAAACTGTTCCTCCAAACTGGTATGGGGGAGACTTGCGTGAGATGGAACGACTGACTGTGACTTTGCTCGCTCGGCGTGAACGCGTTCGCGATCTGATTGTGCAGTTTCGGGAGAGTTCGCGGATGCCATTTCCGAAATGGATAGGGATGGAGAGCGAGGGTGGAGAAGGGCAGTTCAGGGAGCAGAAAAAGATAGAGAATGAGGAAAGTTGAAGGAATGGGTAGGTTGGCTGCGGAGCGAGTCAACGGAAGGAACTCCAAGCATCCGTGAACAGTGAACGTATTCAGTGCGAATTCTTTCTGGTCCGGTATGTTCCGGATGCGGTGAAGAATGAGTTTGTCAATATCGGCGTCGTGTTGCGTGAATCCGGCCGGCCGGAGACGGCGCGTGTGCGGTTTACACGAGATTGGGCGCGGGTGCGATGTGTGGATCCGGAAGCCGACACGGGAATGCTGGAAGCTCTCGAGTACGAAGTGCGAGAGCGCCTGTCAAGCGGAGCCACTGAGACTGCGTTGATGATGAAAGCCCTGGAAGACAGCTTTTCGAACATGCTGCAGGTTACCGAGCCCAAGGCGTGCCTGGCGGATTCGATCCCGGCGGAAATGGAACAGCTGAGCCGGATGTATATCGAAAGCAGGAAACAACGTGACACCCGGCGAGCCAGCGGACGGCAGGCCATCTCGACCTCGATCCGCAGGCAATTTGAGGCGGTGGGTGTATGGAACTTGATGCGCAAGCGTATTCAAGCGGCGATGTATACTCAGCCTGGCGATCCGTTGCGGATCGACTGCGGCTATCGACCGAACGGCGTGATCCGCATGTTTCATGCTGTTTCTCTGGAAGGCGACCTGGAGGCGGCGAAGGTGCTTGCGTTCAGCACCCCACAAATTGTGCAGGGAGTGAGCAGGGTGGAGAATGCGACGCTGGAGCTGACAGCGATTGTTGAGCCCTTGCGCGCTTTGTTGGGTAAAAACTCGGAAGAGATTCTGGCGACCGATGCGGAAGAGGATCGGGTTGAACAATACCGATTCGGCGTGGAGACGATGGAGCGAAACCAGATTCGAGTGATGACAGTGGCGGATCTGCCCCGCATCGCAGAGCGAGCCCGGGAAGAATTACGCGTGTAGGAACAATGGAAATTTATTGCAGATGAGAAGCGTGGCCTTGGCCACGCTTTTTTATTTGGGGCGGAGCGGAGATCGAGGGCCTATTTCCCTCGCCCAGCAAACGACAGTAACGAGAGAGGCGGAGACAGTGAGTTGGAAAACAATGCTCGAAGGGATTTGGAGCGATCAAGCGACGCGCGGTGAGGGCCAACCGGCTGCCGAATCTGAAACCGATATAGTAGCTGCACGTGTCGATGGGGCGCAGCGCAAAACCGTGCCTCTTCCCTCTATCTTAGGGCCGGTGCGACCGCCGAATGCGTTATTGCCGAAGGGAACGCCGGCAAACCTGCGACGTTTTGCAGAGAGTCCGGTTCCACGCCGGGCCATCAACGTCATCAAAGATCGCATTGCAGGCATGGATTGGCAGATCCAGTTGCGACGAGGGTACACACTCGCCGATGTGCCCGATGCGCACATGAGAATGGAAATCCTGCGAAGAACACTGGAAGAGCCGAATGATTCGGATTCCTTCCGTTCGGTAGTGGAGCAGGCGCTAGAAGATGCTCTGGTTGGAGGTTTTGGCGCTATTGAGATGGAGCGAACCGACGATCCGGTGCGCCCTTTCGCACTTTGGCCGGTCGATGGAGCGACGATTCAGTTAAATGCCAATTGGGATGGAGATCAGAGTTCCCCGCGCTATGCGCAGAACACCAATGGAATCGGGCCAGGATCGAAGATCCCGCTGTACGACAACGAACTGATATACATCCGTCTGAATCCGCGCTCGCATACCCCGTTCGGCTTGGGGGCGCTGGAAGTGGCGTTCGAATCCGTGAACAGTTTTCTCGCGGCACATCGATATGCGGGAAGGCTGGCGAGCAATAGCGTCGTGCAATATGCCCTGTGGCTGAATGAGACGACGCCGGACCATCACAACCGGCTGCTGCGGTGGTGGCAGGATGAGATCGAGGGTACTGGGCGGGTGCCACTGTTGACATGCGAGCAGAAGCCTGAGGTGTTGAAGTTTACGGGCGGGACGGATGCAGAACTTCGGCTGCAATGGCAGGAGTTTCTGATTCGCATGATCGCGAATGCCTTTGGACTTCCACCGATGTTGCTGGGCCTGGAAAACGACGTCAATCGTAACACCGCGCAGGAAATGCTGGACGAGTCATTCCGCACAACCATTGCTCCGATGGCGCGCATGCTGGCCGAGCATTTCACGCGGGATCTGTTCTGCAAGCGTCTGGGATGGCGTGAATTTGAATTTGTTTTCAACGATCTCGATGCCGGAGATGAGATGGAGACGGTGCAGATTCAAACGGCCTTGCTCAAAGCGGGAATAGTGACCGTGGACGAAGTGAGGGCGCAACGCGGACTACGTCCGCTGGCGCCGACCCTGCAATTGGAGAAAGCCGTATTGGATCCCCAAAGTGCAGGGAGTGAGTGCTAGGTTCGGCACGAGGACCGAGATCGCGGGCTGCAACCACAGCCCGCATAACATCCACATCATCAACCACAAATACGGGAGAGCACATGAGACTGGACGCAATGGCGGTCGAGTTTCCGGCCATCCAAGGGCACCCAAACCGGATGCCGTTCGAAGGAGTGTTAACGCTGGTCGACGTGCCCAGCGATCGCGCGCCGAGTGGATCACGCGGACACCGCGTGACCCTAAGCCGGACTGCAGCGGAGGCAGCCTTGCCGTCGCTGCTGGGGATGGCAGTGGATTTTCGACCAGACTGGGACGGTCACGACGCGCGCAGCAAATGCGGAATTCTAACCTCCGCCGACATTATCGGTCATCGATTGACGGTGGGCGGGTATCTGTACGCCCGCGACTTTCCTGAGGTCGAAGCGAAACTGCACGATCTGACCGCAGGAAGTATGGGCATGTCCTACGAACTCGCCGATGCGCATGTCGAAGATATGCGCGCCTCCATCTGGAAGCTGAATCGTGTGACCTTCACCGGGGCAGCGATTCTATTGCGGGATAAAGCGGCATATAGGCAGACCTCGTTTCGGTTGAAACCGCACTTGACGCGTCGTCATGGAGTATCCCTTGCAGCATATTGCGGCGCGGCGTAAGCCGACGGCTAATGAAAACCAACATTCCGAACACAAGCCACTGCAGGCAGTTGCCTTCCGGTGCAAGTTCGGCACCTACAAAAAAGGAGCAATCAGTATGGAGCAGGGAGCAGAACGTTCTCTTGAAACATTGGCATTGATGCTGGATCGACTTGCGGGCGCGGCGACACTGTTGGAACAGACAGTGAGCCGTCTGGAGGAACAGCACCTCAGCATGTCGGGACAGGTACAGAAGATTGTCGCAACCGTTGAGCAGGCGCCTAATGCGGTGCAAGCGGGTACCGAGCGTATCTACGAATTGGAGCGCAAGCTGAGCGAAGCGGTGATGCAGCTCGCGGAGTTGCGGGCCCAGGGTACTGCTTCCGTTCCGACGGGACGGAAGACTGTGACCGCAGCCACGATTTCTCTGCTGGCCAAGCAGGGAATTTCCTCGCTCGAGTCGATCGAAGCTGGCTCGCTGGATGCAGCGCTAGCCGGGCTAAGCATTGAGCAAAGGATTGCAGTGAAGTCGCAATTGCTGCGCGCAGGGGTACTGAACTAAGCCAACGAGAGCGGACGGATGACGAATATATCGACAGGGGTTCGCAAAGTTGTCCGCGACATGTGCCCGTCAAGCTTCCAGACATTATGAAACGCAACCACGGCCGAAGGGCCAGTGAAAGGACAGAATGAACGCCAATTTTCATGACATTCACGCCGCCGCAGATTACATCGGGCCAGGTGCGATTGAAGTCCCCATCTATCAGACGGAAATCACGGACATTGTCCGTCGCCGAGGACTTTTTGGGCAACGTAAGATC
>JAJYSL010000238.1 GCA_021793595.1 Acidobacteriota bacterium | reverse complement strand
AAAGGCCGTATACATTTGCGCAGACCAGCCTGTCACCTTCATTTTTCGCTTGCATTCACGCGGCGGACCATACATACACAAAATCATTTGACACTACCGGCGGATCAAACGTCCGAATTTCTGACGTCAACCCTTCTCGCTGAGAAGTGCGTCATACAGTTCCTCGACCTCGCCGAACGGTACCACAGCGGAAAGATCAGGACCCGATTCTGACAGTTGTCATCGACCCAACCCCATTGGCTCTATCCTTTCTATATATAGATCGGTCTACCCATGCCTTCACCCACGCGAGCACGGTTCCTGATCCTCTTCCTGGCCCTCCTCCTTATCAGCGGAGCAGCCACTGCCCGCGCACAACCATCGCCTCCGCCCACGCAGCCTACATCCGCGCCATCTTCGCCCGCGCAGAGTAAGCCCGTGCGGCCAGCACCGTACACATTGCCGCCCGCGATCCTCGCCAAAGCCATCACCCTCACTCGCATCCGCACCCTCCTCGCCTTCGGCGGTACAGCGTGGACCCTCCTCGTCCTGCTGCTCATCCTTGCCTGGCGATGGCCCGCCGGCCTGCGCAACTGGGCCGAGCGCATCACCCCCAACCGCTGGCTCCAGGGACTCATCTTCCTCCCTATCGCCATCGCTTTTCTAAGCGTTGTCTCGCTCCCACTCGACATCTACAGCCAGCACATCGAACGCGCCTACGGAATCTCCGTGCAGTCCTGGCCCAGCTGGTACCTCGATCAGCTCAAGGCGCTCGGCCTCTCGCTGCTTGTCATCACGCCGCTGCTGCTTCTGCTCTTCTTCATCATCCGCGTCGCCCCGCGCACATGGTGGCTCTGGTTCTGGGCCTGCACCCTCCCCGTCATTGTCTTCGCCGTCTTCGTTTCGCCCATTTGGATTGATCCCATCTTCAACCACTTTTCCCCGCTCCCGCAAAGCGATCCCGCCCTCACCGCGCAACTGGAGCAGCTCGCCCACCACGCCGGCCTCGACATTCCCCCGTCGCGCATGTTCCTCATGAAAGCCAGCGAAAAAACCACCGGAGAAAATGCCTACGTCACCGGCATCGGTGCCACCACCCGCATCGTCGTTTGGGACAACACCATCCGCAAGCTTCCGCCGAATCAGATTCTCTTCGTCGTCGGCCATGAAATGGGCCACTACGTTCTCGACCACATCTATAAAGGCCTCGCTTTCACCATGGCCGTGCTGATCGTGCTGCTCTGGATTGCCTATCTCGCCATCAACGCGCTCATCCGCCGCTTCGGTCCCCGCTGGCAGATTCGCGCTCCCGGCGACTTTGCCGCCCTCGCCGTGCTGCTGCTCGTCTTCACCGGCATCAACTTTCTCTTCTCCCCGATCGCCAACGCCTTCAGTCGATGGGAAGAGCACCAGGCCGACGTCTTCGGCCAGGAAGCCATTCACGGCCTTGTGCCTGATCCTCAAATCACCGCCCAAAAAGCCTTCGTCGCCCTTGGCGAAAACTACCTCGAAGCGCCCAATCCCAACCCCTTTGTGGAATTCTGGCTCTACGGCCATCCCTCCATCTCCCACCGGGCCAGCTTCGCCGCCCACTACGATCCCTGGCGCACCGGCCACCACCCCAAATACTTCCCCCGCTAAGTTGGCGTAATTTTCCTCGCGCGCGAGAATGCGTTTTGCCCCGTTTCCGGGCAAAATACTTGCCCTAGCAACTACTTTGTCCAAAAAGCGCATTATTAATTCAAACGGCGATGCGCTGACGCAGCAACTATTCAAATTGTTCGTCGATTCTGGATGGAAGCCGATCAAACTCCGGTCGATTATGACAGGGCAAACTTTGTCCGACGGTGTCGTCGTTTTTTTTGGCGAGCCCACCGGAAATACCTGGAACGCCCTTGAAACTTCCCGATGATCGTCCCGACGTGAAAGCCATTTTGGAAGCAATGACCAAGTCGGGAATTAAGGAGATAACCGGCGCACCCGAGCCCAATGTGCCGGAGCACAAGTTATCAATTCAAATTGGTGGAATTGCCCAATGAAGTTTGGGGTGACGCACTCAACCTCCCGCTGCCTCCTCGGTCGACTCGCATAGCGTAGCTGCGACAATCCGCTCAAAAACCCTATCCCAGCGCCTGAATCACTTCCTCCGTGGTTCTCACTCTTCCCATCCTCGGAAAAATCGATTGCACTGCGAAGTGATGCAGCTCGTCACTCATGCTCGACATCGCGTCCTCCACAAACACCAGCTCAAAACCGCGGTCATATGCCACCCGCGCCGTCGACTCCACGCCAAAGTTTGTCGCCACGCCGCCCATCACAATCGTTCGCACCCCGCGACGCCGCAATTGCTGGTCGAGCCCCGTCCCATAAAACGCGCCCCACTGCCGCTTGGTAATCAGCAGGTCGCCCGCCTGGTAGCCGCAGTCCGCCACCAGTTCAGACGCAGTTGGCGGTAGAGGCGGCGCATTCGGGTCCCGCGCCGGAGTATCCACCGGCAGATGCAGCATGTCCGACACATCCACCCGCACATACACCACGGTGCCGCCCTTCGACCGCACCGCGCTCGCCAGTTTCGCCGCGCGCTGAACCACATCGCCCGCCGCATGCGGAGCCAGCGTCCGCCCCATAATTCCATTCTGCAAATCAATCAACACCAGCGCCGTCGACTTCGGATCCAGTTTCACTCGGTTCATCCCACCCATTCCCGTATCAAAATGATTTCCGCCGTCACGCCGTTCCTGCCTCGCGCCCGGACGTACAATCGTGACAACGAAGGCGCCCATGATCTATAGCAAGCACTCGACCCGCTCGCAGGAAGAAATCGCCACCCGCCTTGGCGAAGCCGCAGCGCGCCACAAGTTCGGAATCCTGCATGTCCACGACCTGCGCCAGACCCTCGAATCCAAAGGCTTGCAACTTGGTTCCGAGTGCCGCGTCTACGACATTTGCAATCCCCAGGCTGCCATGACCGCCCTGCACACCGACATGCGCATCTCCGCCATTCTCCCCTGCCGCATCTCTGTCTTCAGTCAGGATGGAGGCTGCCTCATCGCCACTGTTGTGCCCACATCTCTATTTGCCGCCACTGGACTTGCAGGAGCAGAAACCCTCGCCGCCGACGTGCAACGCGAGATCACCGCCATCATCGACGAAACCGCGTAAGTTCCTGGAGCGCTCGACGTCTACGCCAGCGCCATATTCAGATTGTCAATCGCTTCGTCAATCTCCCGCGTGTTCTTGTATCCGACCGTCACGCTGTCGACGCCCGCATGGCGGAACGCAAACCTCATCGCCTTCTGCCGGTCTTCCCGGTTGAACACGCCTTCGCCAATCAGCTTCATGCTGATCACGCCCATTCCCTTCGCTCGCGCCTGCTGCACACGCTTCACCACCTCCGGCACATTGCCCAGGCCATCCGTCTCATAATCTTCCCCGTCCATGCGTACGCCTTTGTGATTCATCCGGATCATGGCCACGTCCAGCCACGAGTCTCCCGGTACCTGCCTTAGCGCCGGCAGCCCATGCACAGACGCGCCCCGCGACAGCACCGCCTTCCTATGCTCCGCCTCATCAATGCCGTCCTGCCATGCAATCGTGTCCACCGGCCACGTCGCGCTGTGTTGCCAGTGCAGCAGCATAATGTCGAAGTATTCCGTCTTCGCCTGCCGGCGCAGCTCATCAATCTTCTGCATCGCATTCACGCCCGGCGTGGTCGTCACTTTCGACATCAACTGATAGCTCTCTCGCGGCACGCCCTGCAACGCGATCCCCAGCATGCGATGCATATCGTCGTACGACTCCGCGGTCTCGAAGAAGCGAATTCCACGCTCATGCGCATAGCGCACCTGCCGGGTAAATTCCTTCTGCCCCAGGTCGCGCTGCACCCGCCCGCCAAAAGTCCCGGTGCCGAACGCCAGCCGCGTCACCCGCACCTTCGACTTCCCCAGGGTCACCATATCCGTCGCGGTCTGCCGCTCCGCCTGCAACGGCAAACTTCCGACACTCGCCAGCGCACCCACTGCCAGCCCCGCCTTCACAAATTCTCGTCTGGAGTAACCACTCATCATTCACCCCCACGCAGCTATCACCGGCGCCACCGCACCGTTGGAGTCTTATTTTATGCCCGCGCAACCACCTCCGACTCTACCCTCTTCTCTTGTCGGTCAACTCCTTGTCCATCTTCATACGATCTCCTCTACCTCATTACACCTTTGCATTGCGAGGGTCCGACGAGACGCTATGACTGGGGTTCACCATCCCCACTTACGCAGGATGGACACACACGATAGAACCGCTCCGCACCTGCGTTACTCCTGCGTAGTTTGTTGAGTGGCACCGAGGTCCGCAACCACAAAGCGCACCAACGACTCCAGCAGGGCTGCGCGCGGGTATACGGTCTTGTCCATCCCCGAACGAATGATGGGATCGGTTGACTTGTCGAACGGCAGTGCGATTGCGAAGTGATCGGCCAGTGCCGCGCCCAGGTATTTTGCGCCAGGCACAATGGCATCGTCCTTCAGGAGTTGCCCATCTTCAGTGCTCCCAAAGCTTTGCAAGATGCGCCATGTTTGAAGCAGTGCCTTGGATGTCGTGTTTTGATTTGAATCGGCAATGATCGAATAGGTCGGGACGATGGGATTGGGATAGGCATTCAGAAATGCCTTGCGAGTTCCGGGTTGCAGGCTCTTATATCCGGCGGAGAGATCGCCCTGGCAACTTTTGATCGGCACAGTTTGAACATATTTGTCGATGATCTGCGGCAGCAGGTCGGCCACACGTGATCCACCCGATGCGCCTGCGACCGAGATGAACGCCGCCACCTGGTCACCGACACCTTTCTCCTTCGCCAGTGCGACCTGAACGTCCGGGCCTCCTTTGCTGTAGCCCACAAGAATGAATTTTTTGCCGTCACTGGACTTATGATCGCTCAGATACTTCGCAATCACGTTGGCGTTCGACTCGCTCGAATCGTTCGGAATCGTCATTAACTCCACGTCAAGTCCCTTTTTCTTCAGAGCCACCTGTCCTTCCTGAAACGCTGGCGCATCTGGAAAACACGAACTCATGAATCCCGGCACAATCAGAACTCGATACTTTGTCGAAAGCGGTCCGAGCTTCAGATCTCTCCTTCCCGGCTGTTCGATGTATTGCGAGCAAGGGCCCCAGCTCCCAGTGTCGGGATTTTCCTGAGTCAGCACGGAACAGAACGTGTCGGCAAACGAGGCCGAAACATCGCCAGTTCCGGCAGCCAGGTAAACCAGCAACGTGCGGCCGTCTGACGTATATTCCGACCCCGTTGCGGTCTTGGCCGTGAGCACTGGGTTTGAGGGCGTCATGTAAGCCGTCTTCACCACCATCCCGGTCTGCATCAGGCTGTCGCGAATGTAGTCGCGCTCGTTGTCGCTGTTCGGATCGATCTTGTGAGTAATGCCATTGTTGCGCTCGTCGCGCGCGAACCCGATGTCGTGCATACCCGCGCCTGCCCACACTATCTGCCCGTCAAGAGTTTCCGGCGCCTTCCACAACCTCAGGTGGTGCCTCGACGCTATGACCTGCAACGGATCCGCCTGCGCATATCCATAATCCTGAGGGCGTCCAAACAGGTACAGAATACTCATCGGCATCTTGACGTATGCATCTTTCGACAGGCTTGCAATCAGGCCGGTCAAAACGGCTTCCTTGTCGGTCTTGTCTACAACAACCCAACCCGCGGCTTTGAACGCCGCTTGCACCTGGCTCTGCGATCCGATCAGGACAAAATTCACGCGATCGCCGAGATTGCCTTGAGCATCCTGGACACAGCGCGGGATCGAATCAATCAAGCTCTGCGGAAAGTCAGGGACCTGCACATCGCCCTTCACCGCCTTGGCTGCGTGCATCAGTTGCACGACCACGCGATAGGAGCCTGTTGCCTGGTCAAACATTGACTGGTTAATGGACAGATAGAGGTGCCCGGCGATCGGCACATGGTAATTGAGCGACTCACCGACCAGAAACGGCCGCGCTGCATCGCTCGATCCGATCCGCCCCACCAATGCTCCACGACCAGCATCGTTCACCGCCATCGCACGCAAGAGATCGGTAAAAGCACGTGGCAAGCCAGCGGGGCCGTTGGGCTGCCGGGCGTTCGTATACTGCAATTGCCCGCTCGCCGTCACGTGCAATGTGTCGCCGGCATCCGCAACCATGCCCGTATCCAGCCATCCGTCTGCTGGCGTCACAGTGAAATCGCGGCTCTGTGCCCAGAGCGGGATGGAAAGCAAGAGGCTCAACAAGGCTGCACGGATCATGGCGGTCCCCTTACGATTGCATCCGAATTTCAGCTCTTCACCTGGCCTCACATTGTAATGCGTTCTGATAAATTGGCGTGTGACCCGGATCTCACTTTGGCACCGCAATTTTAGGTGGCCCAAACCTCGCTTCCTTCAAAGAATACGGCGCGAGGGGCTGCATCGTTATCCTGCCTAGTACTACGGTTGTCGATAGCTATATTGTGAACTGGCTCTGGTTGATTCTCCGGCGTGTGCGATGGAGAAACGATTATCGGGCAGGAAGTGTGAGTTGTTGCGGCCCCACGACCGCAAAGCGCCCGCTACGATCCCTGGTGCCCCGGCCACCACCCCAAATACTTCCCCCGCTAATTTTTATGCGAAACTCGAAGGCATGAACTGTCTATTTTGTCGAATTGTTTCGGGAGAAATTCCCGCAAAAAAGATTTTCGAAGAT
>JAJYSL010000237.1 GCA_021793595.1 Acidobacteriota bacterium | reverse complement strand
GATCTTAAAAGAAGTTGCGATACTGGGTTTGGTGGACGATCTGATGCCCCGCGCCGCCGTAGCTGGTCCATTGCCCCCAATCTTTCTGGACCCAGATGGGCAGTTTGTACCAAACTCTTCCAACGCCCAGCCCTTTGGCATAACTGCCGGTGGGCATATGACATATAGTTCAGGCCATGTGCCGCGCTTGTAAATTCTTTCCTAAATGACAACTGCGCTCCTTTTTATCAAAATAGCTCAGTAGAGCGTCATACTGAACCGCAGTCGCGCCTTCCGCGTTTACTTTCTCGTTTGAAGAGAACGTCATCTTTCATATACCCCGTTTGTCGAATCTGCCAAAGCGGAGAGCGAGCGTCGGCAAGACCAGCAGATTGAGTGTGGTGGATGTAATCAGCCCGCCAAGGATGACAATGGCGAGCGGGCCTTCGATCTCCTGCCCGGCAGCTCCGCTGCCAATGGCCAGGGGCAGCAGCCCCAGTGCTGTTACCAGGGCTGTCATCAGAATCGGAGCCAAACGTTCCGAAGCTCCATGAACGGCGGTTGTGTAGTCCCACTCCATGCCTTCCACCTCGACCAAATGCTCGTAATGCGAGATCAGCATGATGGAGTTGCGCAAAGTAATTCCAAAGAGGGTGACGAATCCGACCATCGCCCCAAGAGAAAGCTCGCCACCGCCAGCGAAGACAGCCAGAACGCCACCGACCAGAGCAAAGGGAATATTCACGAGGACAAGAACCAGGTTGCGCCAGTTCATCAAAACGATGGAAAGAAGCAGCATAATTCCGAGCGCGGCCAGGAGCGAATGGACAAGAAGATCGCGGCGCGACTGCGACTGCGCTGCTGCGGTGCCAGAAAACTGTACATAGTCTCCAGGTGCGAGATGTATTTTGGCCGCAATCTGTGCCTGGGCATCCTGTACAAACGCGCCGGTGTTGTTGCCGGCAACATTTAGCGTGATCGTCTGCACCCGTCGAGCACCATCATGGAGTATGTTGTATCGCCCAGATGTCTGATACACGCTGGCCAGTTCACCGAGAGGGACATAGATGCCGTCCGGGTTCTTGATGGGCAGAGCGGAAATCGAATCTACGCGATTGCGAGCATCGGGGGGCAGAATCACCGATACGGCGAAGACGCGGTTCCCCTCGTAAACATCGCCGACCTGTTCCCCCTGGTACGCGGTGCTCACATCCTGCAGAACGCTTACCGGATCGAAGCCCCAGTGCAAGAGTGCCCGCGTGCGCAGTTTGACAGCAATCTCCGGCGTTCCGGGTGGAGATTGCATCTGTACCTCGGTCGCTCCCGGTACATCATTGAGGACACGCGCAACCTTCTTGGCCTCTTGATCCAGTTGGTCAAGGTCGGGGCCATAGATGTTGACGACGACGGAGGCGGTGTAACCCGAAAGCGTCTCCTCGATGCGCTCGGTCAGAAAGGTCTTCAATGAAAATGAAAGTCCGGAAAACTGTGTCAAAGTCTTGCGAATTTCTCCCTGCGCGGTCTCTTCCTGTTCGCCGCCCATTGGCTTCAGGTCCACCTCAATTTCGCTATAGTGCGGCCCCCATGTGTCGTCGGCAAGTTCGGCGCGGCCCACTCGCTGCGCAACCGACTTGACAAACGGAAGCTTCAATAAGGCAGCAGTCACTTCCCGTCCTTCCCGCAGAGAATCGTCAAGAGATGTTCCCGGAACAGCGATCATGTGCAGAATGTAATGGCCTTCATGCAGTTCGGGTAGAAAGCTGGTTCCAAAGAAAGGTAAAGCGGCAATCCCGCAGATCGTAACGACGGCAACAAAGCCGATCGTCAATCCGGGGATTTGTTCGATGCGTCCGAGAATGGCAACATATCGCTTCTTCAACCATAGGATGACCGGTGGCTCCTTCTTGCTGGGCGGGCGATTTCCTAAGACCAGCATCGAAAGAGCTGGCGTGACCGTAAGCGCGACAACGAGCGATGCCATGATCGACAGGATGTACGCGATTCCAAGCGGAGCGAAAAGCCTTCCCGCAATGCCGGAGAGAGTCAGCACCGGCGTGAAAACAAGCGCGACGGCGAACGTGGCATAGACCACAGCGCTTCTGACTTCAATAGAAGCATCAAGCACCACGTTGAATGCTGGCCGTGGGTTTTCCTTCGCAGCGTTTTCGCGCAATCGGCGCAGAATGTTTTCCACGTCGATCACCGCATCATCCACCACTTCGCCAATCGCAATGGCGAGGCCGCCCAGGGTCATCGTATTGAGCGAAAACCCCATGTGGTCCATGACCGTGACAGCCGCGAGCAGAGATAGTGGGATTGCGGTACAGGAGATCGCCGCGGTCCGAATGTCGAACAGAAACAAAAAGAGAACCAGAATGACAAGCGCAGCACCGATCAGGAGAGAGAAACGAATGTTATGGATGGAGGTATGGATGAAGTTTGCCGGCCTGAAAAGATCGGACCGCATATCGATTCCTTGCTGCTGAAGCGCCGGATTGAGTTCCTGCAGCGCCTTTTCTACACGGCTGGTCACGTCCACAGTGTTCGATCCATACTGCGCGGCAACCACTAAAACGACGCCTGTTTTTCCCTCGACCGATGCCGCGCCAAAGGGTGGCGCTGCGCCTTCGCGCACATCCGCCACCTGTCCCAGGATGACGTTCGCGCCATTCTGCCGCACCAGCACCGTAGACGCAATCTGTTCCGGAGTCAGGGACTGTCCTTCGGATTGGAGAATAAGCCGTTGGTTCCGGTTTTCGATGAACCCAGCGCCTAGAATGCCAGTTGCTTTTTGCGCAGCGGCTACAACGTCGGTGAGAGAAAGATTGTATTTGACAAGCCGCTCTGGAAGGAACTGGACCTGCAATTGCTTGAGGTCGCCCCCAAATACGTAGGCGTCCGCCACGCCCGGAACGGCCAAGAGTCGAGGCCGGAGAGTCCAGTCGGCAGCCGTCCGCAATTGCATTAGAGATTTTTTGTCTGAGGTTAGCCCCAGCACGAGTACCGTACTGGTGGATGAGGTGAGCGGCGTCAAAATCGGAGCTTTGACGCCCAAAGGCAATTGTCCCGCTATAGTCGCAAGGCGTTCCGCTACAAGCTGGCGGTCCAGATAAATATCGTTGGTAGCCCGAAACACCACATTAATGACCGATAGCCCTTGAATGGAATTTGAACGTAAGGAATCGATTCCCGTCACGCCGTTGATGACATTTTCAATGGGCTGTGTCACCAGCAGCTCAACCTGTTCCGGAGAGAGTCCTGGCGCTTCCGTCTGTATGGAGACACGAGGAGGCGCAAACTCAGGAAATACATCGTACCTCGCCTGCGTCAGTGTATAGAGGCCAAAGCCGAGCAACGCAATGGCGAGCGACAGGACGACACCGCGAAAACGGAGCGAAAAGCGAACAATAGCACTCAACATTGTGTTTCCCTCTGGTCCCTATCAGTCCTGGTCTGCCTGAATCTGAGAACGGAACTCTTCCGACAGCAGAGTCTGTGCGCCTTTGATAACGACGCGCGCCCCCGGATTAACCCCCTCCCTCTGAAACCATCCCTTTGTAACCGGGCTGGATATCTGAACCGATGTGCGCACGAATTTACCGGGTGATTCTTCGACATAGCACCAGGCATTTCCCTGCGACCACACCACCGCGCCCGAGGGAATGACGACCCCATTTTGCGGCGGCCCCGATGGCAGGAACACGCTCAGATTAATTCCAGGAACCAGCCCCGGATGCGGAGCGATAAGATAGAGTAGGCTTGGCACCTGCAGGCGCGGATCGAGTTGAGGGAGCATCGACACAAGACGGGCGGTCGCATGAGTGCCATCCGCATACTGCACAATCGCCTGCCGGGGTGCGGTAAACGAGCTACTGGTCGTGCCCGTTACCTGTAACAGAAACGCCCGCTGCATCAGCAGAGCCTCCAGTTGCGGTGAGTTTGACACGACCCAACCGGCAACGACCGGACCCCAATGGAGAAGTGCGGTGCTCTTTAAGATCGTGATGCTCTGCTGCGTGTTCTGTACCAGGGCAGCATCGCTGTCGGCGGTCGCGCGCGCCGCCTCGACAGCCTTGTCCGAGGCGTTCTTGCCATTTTGATTTAATTGGCGCAAGCGTTCATATTCTGCCGAAGATGCGCGGGCGCTCGCGCGTGCTCGCAGCAGTTCCGTGGCGGATGTATTGTAACTTGCCTTCAGGTCGAGGAGCGGCTGAAGCTGCACGACAACGCCCGTCGCCTGGTTTTTTAATTCCTGCCTGTCGGGGTTCAGAACGGCGGTGACGATGCCATTCGCTTTTTGCGCAGCAGCATCGAATGTAAGGATCGTATGTCCGTTTTCCGATGTAACAAGGGACGCGGCTTGAACCGGAGCTTCGCGTTGCGCCTCGGCGGCTTGCTCGGAACGTCCGGCAAGAAACCCCCATATCAGCCCACCGGCAATGGCGATGCATATCAGAGAGAAGATGACGATACGAAGAATTGAATTCATCGGAGGCTCCTGGTGGGATCTTCCTGCTGCCGTGGTGCGATTCGGGGAAAGGCCGGTGTCGTTCCCGGTTCTATTGGCCGCTGGAGCGCATCTTCCAGCAAACCGAGAGAAAGTTGCGCTTGATGAAGGGCCTTCGATTCAGCACCTTCCGCAGCTGCTGTTTGAAGCTGGGCGGCGATTGCGGTAAATTGCTCCGTCTCGCCGGACTGAAACAGGCGGGTTGCTGCCCGTTGCTGCTCCTCCAATTGGGAAACGGACTGCTTGCTTTGCCGAAGCGCTGCATCCGCGGCGGCATATTGCGCCAGCGCATTATCGGTATCCGAGATGACAGTGCTTTGAACAGCCAGCAGTCGCGCTCCTGCAACTTTGCGCTGCGCCTCCGCTTCGGCAATTGGACCCTGGTTGTGATTGCGTATGGGCAAGACAGCCGAAAGGTTCAGCGAGATGAAGTGAGAGGCTTCTTCATAGGCGTAGCCCGGTCCAAGATCGATGTCTGGGTATTGCCGTGCGATTTCGAGTTGCAAGGCCGATTGTGCCGCTTCGTACTGCTCAAGAGCCCGTTGCACATCCAGCCTGTTCCGTACAGCCGCTTCACGAATTTCTCGCGGTGGCAGCGAGGCAACCGCAGGCGGATGATCGAATTCCGGCCAGTTCAAAGTCTTTCCATCGAGCGCTGAATTGGGAATGCCGATTGCCGCTGCCAGAGCAGCGCGAGTGGTATTCACCTGACCTTCCGCTGTACGCAGTGCTTCACGAAGGCTTGTCAGCTCGATTCGCGCCGTTGTCACTTCTGGCAGCGCAATCTCTCCAGCACGGAAGCGCGTTTCAAGCATCTGCGCATACTTGCTTTGTAGTGATTCCTGGTCGCGTAGCAGACTGGCCGCCGTTTCTGCGTATAGATAATCTGCAAGGGCCAAACGAACCCGGCTACGCACAATCCAGGCGGTTTGTGCAATCTGAAGGCGGCTCGCCTGGCTCAAATGCGCGGCGCTCGCGATCCGGTAACCACGCTTTCCTGCGGTTTCAATGGGCAATGAGAAATCGAATGCCATAATGGGCTGGCTGGCAGGTGGAGATTGGTAACCGGGTCCGACACCGACAGTCGGATTGGGTTTCATCGCGGCGGTTTGAATCGCCGCCTCTGCGGAAGCCGCGTTCGCGCGAGCTACGTCCAGATCGGGATTGAAGTAGTAAGCCGCTAGAGTCAACGAATCTAAATCCCAGATCATAAGCGGCCATGTTGCCGTCTGGAAATGTGCAGTCCGATTCATCCACGCCCGCAAATCTGGATCATCCAGGCTGCGGCCATAGAGGCTGCTAGCCAAAGCAGCGGGCGAGATGGGAGCTGCGTGGTACTTGTAGGGAGCACAGCCCGCGAGAAGCACCGCGGCCAACAGCGCCCATATGGTAATGGGTTTCATGGATACTCCTGAGAGCCAGAGTTCGAGAGGAGCGCAAGCAGGCAGACTGCCGCGAATGAACTGGAGACAGGGAGAGAGCTACGGCTAGATACGGAGAGAGGTGACGCTCAAAGGCGGGGAAAATAGAAGGCGTTCGCGTTCAAATGTTTCCGCATGGCGCCATGCGCCACGCGGTAAACCTAATATCCCAAAGGAAAGCATCTTGGACAGCGCTAAGCAGAAGCTGAACAGGCGGCGGATCAATGCGGCGACGCCGACACAGAAAATCAGCATGGAGCTGAGCATCATCAGCGGGAACTCTGGATCGACCGTAAAAGGTCTGGTGTCATGCGTGTCAAAAGCTTTGTATATCAGCGCTCCCATCATCACCATAATGAGGGCACTAACGGCAAAACCGATCATACGCTTCCACAACACACGACGATGTTACATCAGCCAGTGCGAAGCACTCAAATGCAACCGGCGGCCAGTTCGTTAGGCATATAATTTAAAAGCCATATGTCTGAACTGTTTCAGATTTGCGCCCCGCTACCTGAAAGTCAGATATGCGCCCCCGGGCGCCATGCCGCCACTGCGGTCTTCTGGCTTCAGGGGATAACGCTGGCGTGGATGCTGGTGGAAACCGCAGTTTCGCTTTACGCCGCTGTTGAAGCTCGCAGTCCAGCCATGCTCGCCTTCGGCTCCGACAGCATTGTTGAGTTGTTCTCTGCAAGTGCCGTGCTCTTGCAGTTCGTGCCGCGAGTCTCGATTTCGGAACGGATTGCTGGCCGCACTGCTGGGATACTCCTCTTTCTGCTTGCAATGGTCGTATTGCTGATTGCATCTCTATCGCTGGCCCTGCATCTACGACCTGA
>JAJYSL010000027.1 GCA_021793595.1 Acidobacteriota bacterium | reverse complement strand
AGCGCTCGACGAAATTCCGAATAAAATCGAGGACCTCTTTTTGACGCTTGGTGATTGCCATGGTGCCTGCAGTCTAGCGAATGAAAGGCGAAATTGCAAGGAGAGTTTTGCAGATTTTGGTGGAGTGACGCAAGGTAGTACACGGTGAGAGGATTGCGACATATGAATCTCGACAAAGCGGCTCGCTTGGTCCTCGCTCTTCTTGGCAGCGCCGTTATCGCAGTGATTGTTGCGGTTGTATTTGCCGCCATTTCCCTTAGTGGAGTTCAAAGCATAGGAGCAGCAATTGGAGTCCTTTGGGCAGCTTATAGCCTTTATGCGATGGCTTTATTGGCGGCTGCCGTGCGTTACCGCCCTAAGGGTTCAGGTACACGATCAGGGATTGCGGCGGGGGGCGTCATTTTGCTTCTATGCGCGGGATTCTACGGAAGGTCCATCCTTACTAACTGGTTGTGTGAACAGAAAGCTCTGCAAAAAACAGTCGACCAAATCGCTCCGCCACCGGTGCCGACGGCTCCTGGACTCCCAACCATCGATCAGCAAGCATTCGGCGGTAACTGCAACAACGTGGTGGCCGGTGGAAATGTGACGTTGAATTGTCTGCCTCGGGAGGGCAAGCATGATCAAAGATAGTTTCAGAAGAATCAGCTGTCTCGCAATTTTGTTGGTTCCGACTTTTTCCTTTTGCCAAACGACACCCGACATAAGGCAAAAATCGGATCAGAGTACATGCAGCAATGTCGTGGCGCTCACTGGATCGGTCGATATAAAGTGCTCATCTCTCACACCAAGACAGCAGCGAATTCTAAAGAGCATTCCCAGTCTCCTCAAAAAGATTCTTGATAAGCAGCCTGACCTTGTGGAACTGAAAGCCGAAATGGATCAGGTCTATGCTCTAGTTCAAGCCAACTCTGCAACTCCCGATTCAGGGGCGACAATATTGATTGATAACGGCTCAAACGGCAACGTTGTTTCGGGCACCCGTGCGATCAATGTGCCGCTGAATGTTAAAGTCGATCACCAGAGTGATCGCAATAGGATTACGGGCAACGAAGCCATTAAAGATTGCGTTGTGGCGGACATTCCACATCGGATTATGAGGTACAAGGACGTTAGTAACGAGTCTTTGCGGGGATCAGTCATTGGGTTTGCTAATCAGCTCAGAGAATTTGCGAGTTCTACGGAGCAGGAAGACGAGATGCAACGAGATCAACGATCCGAGCATATACGCGCGGCGATTGACCTTCATAGCATTACTCCGGAACAAGCTCGCAAGCTCGGCGAAGAGGGACGGGAGATAGACGAGAAGAACCAAACACAATTGGCTGCTTTGATACGCGAAAAGTATTTAGGGCAGGCCACAGAATTTCGCGAAGAACTTAGGTGGAGACTTCAAAAAGCTTCTCTCCTGCCGCCAGAATCCTTTACGGAAATGTTGAATACATTCTGGTCTTCCCCAGTAGGCGATCCAGAATTAAATGTCCGCACAGTCAATCAAACGGCGGCGTATCTTGAGAATCTAGCTCGGCAGCTTCCGTAAGTCCGCTAGATTTGAAGGGGAGAGTGATGATTAATCACATCATTTGACGGTGAGCGATGTGGCAGGTGGCCCATTCAAGCCTTCTTTTGGCTTGAGTGGGGGAGTTCCAGCGCTGGCGAAAGCCGTCCCGCAGCTCGTTCGCGTTTTCTTGCTGCCCATTCGGATTCGATCTCGATTCTTCCTTCACAGCCTTTTGCGTGCTGACGAAAACTGCTCCACTCCCAATCTTCCGGATGTTCACATAGCCCGCGCTGAACTGGATTGCGATGAATGTATCGCAGCTTTTCGACATACTGAGAATCATCGCGGACGTTGAAATCATAGTAACGCTGTTGCCGGAAGTGCGCGGCGTTGCCAATCAACCCCCCGTGAGACGCCCTGCTTTAACGATTTGATCGCATCTGCGAGCGCCGCGCGTTGGGGTTCACTCAGAAGCAGATGGACGTGTTCCGGCATGACGACATAGCCGTAGATGCACAACCGGAAGCTTCGTCGGACGCGCTCCAGCGCCAGTTCAAAGGTACGCTTTGCCGAGGCATCGGTGAACGACTCTCGACGGCGATAACAGCAGAAGGTGACAAAGTGAGTCTGTCCAGATTCCTGGAATCTTTTCAGTCTGGAAGGCATGGAGTGAGCTTAGGCTGGAATTCTCCCCCACTCAAGCCAAAAGAGGGCTTGAATGGGCCACCGTCCAAGTGAGACTTCGTCGATAGCTCCGATGGAGGTTGGGCACCCGTCGAGGCTGGCGGGCACCCCGGGTCTGAAATGAAGCCACCCGGAGCACCCAGGCGAATGCCTGGTCCGACCAGGCATTTCAGGTGTTGCTTTTCTAGCTTGCCGCCAAGGCCTGCATCACAGAAGCCTCTTGCGCCAACTGTCGCTTCCGTTCCAGTTTGTAGCGCAGCGTCACCAGCATCACACCCCAGACAAACCAGCCGGCCAGGTTCCACCAGACGGCGGGCCACATGCTGGGATCGAGGCCGGAGTTGGCGCCGCCGCCGATGACGGGCGAGGGATGCTGGGTGCGCCACCAGCGAATCGACATATAGACGATGGGAACATCGATGGCCGCGAAGATGGACAATACGGCGGCGAGGGTTTGCGTCTGACCGCCGGCGGTGAAGCGGCGCAACAGCAGATAGCTGACGTAAATGAGCCACAACATCAGGAAGCTGGTGAGGCGTTCATCCCAAGTCCACCAGATGCCCCATACGGGCCGCGCCCACAACATGCCGGTTGCGAGGCCGATACTGCAGAAGATCAGCGTCATCTCCGCGGAGGCGAGCGCGAGAGCATCGGCAGCCTGAGCGCGCGGCGGATTGGAATTTCTGGTCGAAAGAAAAACCAGCGATGCGATGAAATTGACGTAGGGAAACAAGAGCGCCATGATGGCGGAAGGAAAGTGGTAATAGAAAATCCGCTGGATCTCCCCCATGGTGGCTTCTGTGGGCGCCACCCAAATGGCTTGATACAGGCCGACAGACAACAGAATCAAGGCCAGCGGTAGTCCGATCAACAGGTTTTTTTTCATGGCTAGAGTCAGAGTCTGTGCTGCTGGGTGTGGTGCTGCGACCTGCTACAAAACTTTCTACGTCTGTCCGAATGGTTTCCGAAAGTCTACTACAGAACCGACGCAATCGAAGCTGTCCGGCACGACTTACCGGGGCGGGGCCATGCTGGCTGTTTGCTTCGGTTTCTCACCCGGTTTTGCAGGGGCATACTTGGACGCGCACTTGGCCTGGATCTGAGTCGCGTGAAACACACCATCGCGTCCGTACATGCCGACGGCAAGCGCCTGGGCGTTGCCTTTGAAGGTGTCGGGTGGCGGATCGCCGCCGGTATAGTTGACCCGGAGTTTGTGACCCTGCTCTACCAGAACGAACTGAGCGTGCGCGCCGTCGCGCTGGATCGAACCGGGTTCGACACTGCCGGCAACGCGCAGGTGACGGGAATAGGCGCGATTGCCCATGGACTGCAATTCCTGAATGGTGACGTAATAGCTTTTGTTGGCGCGGACTCCGGTTACGGCCAAATACAAGATGGTGCCAACAATGACCACAGTGGCGATAGTAACGCGGACTCCAACAGAGTTTTTCTGCACCGAGTATCTCCTGCAATTCGACTTCGAGACTACCTTCCAGTATGCGCCAAAAAACGGCAAAATGAACAGCGATTCTGCGCTCCAGAAGTGACGGACATCACTGTCATTGGTGATGCAGAACGATATACCTGAAGCCTACGTGAAAACTTTCCAGCCTTCGCGTTGCCGCCAAAGAAAACAAGCCATAAGGGGTCTCATTGATGCGCCCGACCACCGCACCAGGCAAAGGGTTTGATTCGGTTCAGTGGCAGACTGCCATCCTGATCCTCACTTCCGTTGCCATGGCGGCAGCCCTTATTGCCAAATTCGCGCTGCATGCTCCCACCGCCGTCGAACCGTTGCTGCTGGTAGGAATTATTGGTTCGAGCCTGCCCATTCTATTTGAGTTGATACGAGAGATGGTGCGGGGGAATTTCAGCGTCGATCTGCTGGCCGCGATTTCCATCGTGACCTCGTTAATCCTGCATGAGTACTGGGTGGCAGCGATTGTGATTCTGATGCTTTCCGGCGGACAAACGCTGGAGACATTTGCGACCCGTCGCGCTTCCTCTGTGCTGGGCGCGCTGGCAAAGCGCATGCCGGAAGTGGCCCATAGGGTGGGGGCAGACCGGCAGGTTGTCGATGTGTCCAGCGGAGACATCGCGGTTGGCGATCTGGTGATGCTGTATCCGCACGAACTGTGCCCAGTGGATGGAATTGTCATGGACGGCCTGGGCAGCATGGATGAGTCGTATCTGACCGGCGAGCCATACCTAATGGAGAAGGCGCCGGGAACAACAGTGTTGTCCGGAGCGGTCAATGGAAACTCCGCGCTGACGATTCGCGCGACAAAAATCGCCCGCGATTCGCGCTATGCCAAGATCGTCGAGGTGCTGCATGCGTCGGAAGAAGATCGTCCGGCGATTCGGCGACTGGGAGACCGCATTGGCAGCTGGTACACGCCGCTGGCGGTGCTGATTGCGGCGGCGAGCTGGTTTTTCAGCGGACATGCGGAGCGCTTTCTGGCGGTGCTGGTGATTGCGACGCCGTGTCCGCTGCTGATTGCGATTCCAGTGGCAATTATCGGCGCGATATCTGTGGGGGCGCGATACGGCATCGTGATTAAAGACCCCTCCATATTGGAAAAACTGGATTCCTGCAAAATTTTGATTGTCGATAAGACGGGAACGCTGACCTATGGCGAGCCCAGTTTGACAGAGGTGATTGCGTTGAGCTCGCTGCCGCGGGCGACGCTGCTGCAATTCGCGGCCAGCCTGGAGCGGTACTCGAAACATCCGCTGGCGAAGGCGGTTTTGGATGCCGCCAATGGCGAGCAGATTCCGCTGCTGAGCGCGGGCGAAGTTTCAGAAGCGCCGGGGACGGGATTGACCGGGGAGATCCACTGTCATAAGTGGACGCTGACGGGTCGCGGACGCATTGACGAAAAGCTGGCGAGCCAGTTGCCGCCGACCGTACCCGGGCTGGAATGCGTGCTGCTACGGGATGGGGAACTTGTGGGACTGCTTCGATTTCTGGATCAGCCGCGCGGCGAGAGCCAGCCCTTTCTGGCGCACTTGGGTCCGAAGCATGAGATTGAGGAGATTGTGCTGCTTTCTGGAGATCGGCCGGCGGAGGTGGCGCAGTTTGCCCGCACTATGGGGCTGACGCACGTGTACGGAGGCATGAGCCCGGAGCAGAAACTGGCGATTGTGCGGCGCTTGACGGCGCAGAAGCCAACGTTGTATTTGGGTGATGGCATCAACGACGCACCTGCCATGATGGCCGCAACCGCGGGCGTGGCACTGGGTGTGAACAGCGATATTACGACGGAGGCGGCGGGAGCGGTGATTTTGCAGTCCTCGCTGGCGAGCGTGGATGAGCTGATGCACATTGGTCGTCGTATGCGCCGCATTGCGCTGACCAGTGCTGTAGGGGGAATGCTGCTGAGTCTGGCGGGAATGTGCGCCGCAAGCCTGGGATATTTGACGCCGATTCAGGGTGCGATTGCGCAAGAAGTGATCGACTTGTTGTCGATCTTGAACTCTCTGCGGATGATTCTTCCGGTGGGCCAGCTCAGCGATTTTCATTTGCCGATTGCAGGGGGGAAGTTATCGTAGACGGTGGAGCATGGGCGCCACCCGGAGGGAACTGCGGTCGCACGCAAGCATTATTCTTCATGTCTACAACAGCGTTTTGAAATGGCGACGGGAGGTACAAATCTATGTCACGCGTTGTTGTTTTAGGAGCGGGAGTTGCCGGCCATACCGCAGCCGGATATCTACGCGCATGGCTGAACAAATCGCATGAGGTGGTGGTTGTCGCGCCTGGTCCGGATTACAACTGGGTCCCATCGAACATCTGGCTTGGCCTGGGGGTGATGCGGGAGCAGCAGGTCGTTTTTCCGCTGGCCCCGGTGTACCGCAAGGCCGGCATCCGGTTTGAACAAGGCCGTGCTGTCGCGCTGTATCCCGAAGGGGATGCCGGCACTCCCAGCCCATATGTGGTGGTGGAACGCACCGAGTCTGGGCGTGTGGGCGAGCGCATTTCAATTGGGTACGACTATTTGATCAATGCGACGGGGCCAAAGCTGAATTTTGCCGCCACGGAAGGGCTTGGTCCAGGGAAGCACAGCGTGTCGGTCTGCACTGTGGATCACGCCAAAGAGGCCGCCAAGCTGTTTCTGGAGTTGGTTGAACGTATGAAGCGCGGGGAGCATTGTCGCTTCGTGATCGGCACAGGGCATGGAAGCTGCACCTGTGAAGGCGCGGCATTTGAATATGTGGTGAACCTGGAATTTGAACTGCGCCGGCACGGCATCCGGGACAAGGCCGATGTGATCTTTCTGACCAATGAGTACGAGCTGGGAGATTTTGGCATGGACGGCGCCTTCATCCGTCGCAGTGGGTATATCACGCCAACGAGCATCTTTACAGAGTCGCTGTTTGCCGAGCGCGGTATCCAGGCGATCACCCGGGCCCACGTGCGCAAGGTTGAGCCGGGACGGGTTTTCTACGAGACGCTGTCTGGTGAGGAAGGCGAATTGACCTTTGACATGGCCATGCTGCTGCCGCCGTTTGCCGGGGTAGGTTTGCAAGCGTTCGATCGCGCAGGCCAGGAGATCACCACCAAGGTCTTTGCCCCGAACGGCTTTATGAAAGTGGATGCGGACTACACGCCAAAACCCTACGAACAATGGAAGGCCGCCGATTGGCCCAGGACCTATCAAAGTCCGGCATACGCCAATGTTTTTGCAGCGGGCATCGCCTTTGCTCCGCCGCATCCCATCTCGCGCCCGCATTTCAGTCCCAAGGGGACGCCGATCTTTGCGGCGCCGCCACGCACCGGTATGCCCTCGGCCAACATGGGACGCGTGGTTGCACGGAGCATTGCGGACAAGATCACCGGCAAGGAGGGACCGCTGTGTACCGCATCCATGGCGGAACTGGGGTCGGCCTGTGTTGCTTCGTCCGGGGCGAGTCTGCTGCACGGCACGGCCGCTTCGATGACGGTTTTCCCCATTGTGCCGGACTACGAACGCTATCCGGAATATGGCCGCGATCTGAAATACACCACGGGAGAAATTGGGCTGGCCGGTCACTGGATCAAGCTGCTGCTTCACTACATGTTCCTGTACAAGGCCCATCTGTGGCCGGGCTGGCGACTGATTCCGGAGTGAGGGAACAATCAGGTCGCGAGCCGAGGAAGGGAAAGGAAGAATGCAACCGTGAGAGACACGAATGCCAACATGTATGCGACACGACCGACCCGCTTCACGCTGTTTATGCGGACCTTTTTACCGTGGCAATTGTGGCGATTCTTCCGCATCAACCTGAACATGATGCTGTTGATTGGACGGGAGAAACACATCCACAAGTAAAGTGGCAACGGGGCGCGTGGTCCAGAATTTCGGCCGGAAGACGGCTGGCGCAATTGTCGGATTGCACTGACCAGAGCGGTGGAAGGAATGCTGTTGAGTCTGGCGGGAATGTGCGCTGCGTCACTTGGATGCCTGACGCCGATTCAAGGCGTGGTCGCGCAGGCGATCGATTTAGTGTCGATCCTGAACTCGCTGCGAATGATTCTCCGATGGACCAGCTCAACGATTTTCATCTGCCTGTGAGCGCGGGAAAGGGTAGGTAGAGCGGGGAAGAACGAAGAGGATTCGATCGTTCGTCAAGCATGGGCTGTAAGGCCTGGCCGCATTTCGGACGCATGCAAATCCATGGTCTGCTGTCCTCGGCTCGTCTAATAATGCCCGTCCTAGACGGCCAGGAGCACTCGTCGCGAATGAACTAGGAGATTCGAAGACGCCTGTATCCCAGGTGGCTGAGTGTGAGAACGGCCGTACCGAGGAAAACCGAAAGAGCGTATCTGTAATCCGGGGACTCGATGACGAACGGGAGTATGCCGATGGCGAGTGCAGGAGGCATGTGCAGGTCGAACAGACGAAGGACGCCGACAGAGCCTAACACTGTGATCATGACCGCAATAAAACCTGGATGGATCGTGTGTTCCGCGATGAGTCCTGTAGCTGCCGTGATCAGGCATACGAATGGCAGTAACGCGGGCCGTTTCATCCAGCCTGGAACTTTCGGGTGTCCGAAAAGTTCGTAACCCATGACGATGAGAGGCGGGAAAAGGAGGAACCGCATGCCCGTGATTTCAGCTGCGGTACCAAGGACAAGGACGAGACTGATGAGGGCAACAAACCAGAAGCGGTTTTGCGGCACCGCTTCGAGCGTATCGAGAACCTGGGAGTCCTTGGCCTGGCTGACAGAATGCCGATTCGTTGAAGGCGGATATCGCTTCCGCAACATCAAAATCAACGCTAGCAGACTCAGATCAATGAAGATGGCGATGGGGTAGAGCCAGCTATGCTCGTTCAGCACCAAAGGGAGGACACCCGCTGAAATGGCGGGCGACATGCTGCAACGCAACAGCCGTATGACGGCGAGGCTGACGATGACAATGAGGACAATGCTCAATGCACCATAGTGCAGGTGACGAGCACAGAACAATCCGAAAGCGGCCGTGAGGGTTGGCGCGAGGACAAGTTGTGCAGGTTGATGAGCCCATTCGCCGCTGGGGCGGAGCAGAACGTCGTGTGATAACGCAGCGAGTTCAGGGAAGAGTACGACAGCCATGCCCGTCAGGTGAGCGGCGAAGGCAATCGATCCCATAAAGACAACCACTACAAGCTCCCACAACAGCTGAGAGCCTACCCTCTTCGCAGGATCCGTATTTCTCATCTATACAAAGAATAGTGCAAGAGACGCATGCGGCGGATTGCGCTGAGCAGCGCAGTGGGAGGAATGCTGTTCAGCCTAGCGGGAATGTGCGCTGCATCGCTGGGATACTTGACGCCGATTCAGGGTGCGATTGCGCAGGAGGTGATCGATTTGTTGTCGATCTTGAATTCGCTGCGCATGATTCTTCCGGTGGGCCAGATGAGCGATTTTCATCTGCCAGTGAGTGTGCGGAAGAATACGTAACGCCGCTTCACAGTGCGGGCATTATTCTCTCCCACCCTCGCTGCGCAAGGATGGGGCACTCATTGTGGTGAGGGTCGGCTACCCACCAGACGCTGGTAGTATCACAACTAAGGATGGCATCCATGATTGAGGGCCTCTGGATAGTCCAATACGAAGGAACGGCTGGCGGCGACGGGGGTGTAATTGTCTTTATCCGAGGGCAGGTGCTCGGTGGCGACAACGCGTTTGTTTATACTGGCACCTACCAGAGCGACGGCGATGCAATTACGGCGCGCGTTCTCGTTCGTAACTTTAATCCGGCAATAGGGAATGTGCTTGGTATTAAGGGGGATTTTGAGCTGACCGTCCGGGGAACAGCACAAGGTGGGATCATCAGAGGCTCGGCCAGTCTGATAAATCAAGAAGGGCCGGGCATGGTAGTCAAACTCACAAAGATCGCCGCGCTACCTGCCTAGCTCACGGACAGGTAGATTTGTTGGTTCAGCTTCAAGTGGCTCCAATGTTATCGCAGGAAACTTCTCCTCAAATATTCCAACGGGAATGCGACTTCTGCCCGACAGGACGTTAAGCACGCTGCGCCTTATTGCATGTTGCTCGGCCTCAACGTCACCTAGCCCGGAGGGGTAATACGATCCTTTTTTCACTAACACTTCATCGAAATCATAGCCAAGACATTGCCCCATAGCCATCAAAAGATTTGCTCTCAGTTGTGTACTCTTGTCAGTTAAGGCATCGCTGTTCGGTTGTTTTGCCCTGTTCAAATCGTAGTAGTGGTCTAACAGAACCTTCCAAGCATTGCGAACAGCCTTCTCTTTCTCATTGTCGCCGTTGAACTCCACATCGATGAGATTGAGAGCTTGCACAAAGGACGGTGCCAGAGCCGTGGCGCGAAAGGACATCAATGTCTTGAACACCCAAAGTTTTCGATTCAACGCTTCGCGCTCCTGGTCGAGCTTGCGTTGGATCTGCAGAGCGATTATCGGCCCGCACACGATCGCGATGATTGTGAGAAGATTGAGTGCAATTCCTGCAATGCCCATTTGACGAAATGGTACACCTGTGAAATCTGGCACGCTATACCGAAATCGCAAATGCTCTTTCAATCGCTGCGCTCAGAACAACTCACTCCGGTGGTGTTGAATGCAGCATCCGCAGACCAGCACTACGCGCCCGCGGAGGCGTGGGGGAGGGCTTTGGGCTCGTAGGGGCAGAAGGGATCGCTGGCCAGTGGATCGCCGGTGTAGGCGAAGGCACGGGCACGGGAGCCACCGCAGAGTGCGGAGTATTCGCAGACTCCACACTTGCCTTTGAACTGGCTGGGGGTATGCAGGCCGCGGAAGATGGGCGAATGGCGATAAATATTTGCCAGGGTATCCTGGCGAATATTGCCGACGGCAAGCGGCAGGAATCCGGCGGGATATACGTCGCCCTGATTCGAGACGAACATGATGCCGTGGCCGTCGCGAATGCCAAATCCGCGATAGACAGGGGTGCGTTCGATCTCCTGCGAGGACATTCCCTCGCGACGCATTTCGGATAACGCGATGCGCCGATAGGACGGGGCTTCAGTGGTCTTGACCTGAAAGGGCGCGGTGCGAGAGAGAGCGTAAATCCAATGCATCAGCTCTTCGCCATGCTCTGGCGAGACAGGTTGCAGGGTTTTTCCGCGACCGACGGCGATCAGGAAGAAGAGGCTCCAGCGCATCACCTTCATGGTCTTCAGCAGCTCAAAAATTGCGGGCAGATCGTCTGCGGTTTCCTCGGAAACCAGCGTGTTCACCTGAATGGGAAATCCTAATTCGCCGGCATCTTTCATGGCGCGGATGGTCCAGTCAAAACAGCCGGGGACTCCGCGGACCGCTTCATGACGGGTAGCAGTGGAACCGTCGAGGCTGAGGCCGAGGCTGTCGATGCCATGGGCCTTCAATTTTTCCAATTTGTCGCGAGTGAGTTCCGGAGTGGCGCTGGGCGTGATGGAGACAGTGAGGCCAAGCGAGCGAGCTTCGTCGATCAGTTCGAAAATATCGGTACGCTTGAGCGGATCGCCGCCAGTCAGAATGAGGTGCGGCTTGTCGAAGGCGGCAATCTGGCGCAGCAGATCTTTGCTCTCGGCATTGGTCAACTGATTCGGGTGCGGCTCAGAAACGGCTTCGGCGCGACAGTGGCGGCAGGCCAGGGCGCAGGCCTGAGTCATCTCCCAATACACCAGCATGGGATTCTTTGAGTAGTCGTGGGCCGAGGGCCGATGGGACGGCTTGGTTGTAGTGGTAGCGAGCGTTCGAATATCGACGGGAGTCATAACTTGTCTTCTCCTTGAGAGAAACGGAATCGGCGAGTCGCGCGGGTTCGTTCAGGGGCTCGGGATTCTTGAGCCGGTTGGCAATGTTGCTGGCGGTCTTGATGCCGCTGGAGATGCAGTCGGGAATTCCGGCACCATGGTAGGCTGCGCCGGCCAGATGCAAGCCGGGATACCACGAGGCGATGTTTTCGATTTCAGCAATGCGGGTGCCGTGGCCGACGTCATACTGGGGATTTGCCTTCGACCAGCGATAGGCTTTGGCGAAGACTGGCTCCACGTCGATGCCCATGATGACGCGCAGTTCCTCGCGAGCCAGTTGAATAAGGGCAGCGTCCTCCTGCTCCGCCAGGAACTCTGCACGGGCGCCGCCGATGAAGACGCGAATCAGTTCGCAGTCATCCGGCGCGCGATGGGAAAATTTTTGTGACGACCAGGAGCAAGCGGTAATCCGGCGCGTTGCATTGTGAGGAACCAGGAACCCGGTGCCATGCAGCGGCTTTTTCAAATCACTGCGTTTGAAGGCGAGTGAAACCGTGGCGGTGGAGACGTAGTGGATGGCGCGCAGTTTGAATGCCAGCACGGGATCCATGCCGCGAACCAGGTTAGCGGTGACATCTGCGGGGGTGGCGAATACAATCTCGTCGCCCCAGAGTCGTGAGCCGTCGCTCAAGTCGATCTGGTAGCGATCGAGCACGCGGTTGACGCAGACGACTTTGGTATTGAGAAGAACTTTCTCCAGCGTGAGACGGGCAACAAGAGCGTCGACAAGCTGCTCCAGGCCACCCTTTAGCGTCATGAACATGGGAGAGGGCTTGGGCTTGGAACCGGCGGAAACAGGATGGCGTGCTTTGGCGCGATTTCTTTTGAGAATGCCGCGCAGCAGGCTGCCGTGTTGCTTCTCCATCTCCAGAAACATGGGGAAGGTGCTCTGCATGCCAAGCTTTTCTGGATCGGCGGCGAAGATGCCTGCCATTAACGGAGCCGCAATTTTCTCCAGTGCCTCGGCGCCTAAACGGCGGCGGGTAAAGCTTGCCAGACTTTCGTCTCCTTCTTCTTCGCGGCGGGGAATGAGCAACTCCATTCCCATGCGCAATTTTCCGTGCCACGAGATGAGCCGCGAGCGCAGGAAGGGAAGCATCATAGTGGGGGCCATGAGCATCATGCCTTCCGGGAGTGGGTGCAGATCGCCTCGATTCCAGACATAGGTCGGTTTGCCGATGCTGGAACCGATGAGCTGATCCGCGAGGCCTAAATCCTGGCAGAGTGTGATGGCTGCGGGTTTTTGTGTGATGAAGGAATCGGGGCCGCATTCGGCCGTAAAGCCGTCCTGATGGGTCGTGAGGATTTTTCCGCCGAGTCGCGGCGAGCTTTCAATCAACGTGGTGTCAATCGCGGCACCGGCAAATTGCTGCAGGTAAAAGGCGGTGGCCAGCCCGGTGATCCCTCCGCCAATGATCACAATATTTTTCATGCCGTCGCCTACTGGGTTTGCACCCGCAGATTCGAACCATGCAGCCTGGGGTGATGCTGACAGGCTACCGAAAACGCTTCACTATAGCCAACGGTAACGATTCAAACAGGGGCATGCAGTGATGAAGGTCACATCGCAGATTTTGCCGGAAGGTGTTTGCTGGAAGACAAGTGAACATGGAAGACGTCGATGCAGAAACCATGGCCTTGAAGATTACAAAAGTAAAACATTCTTGCGGGATGCAGAGTGAAAGAATGGAACTGCGATGAATTCATCTCCCCTAATCATTCAAGGCGGTATGGGCGCGGGCGTGTCGAACTGGCGCCTGGCGAACGCTGTCTCGCGGCTTGGACAACTTGGCGTTGTCTCCGGAACAGCGCTCGATCAAATTTTTGCAAGGCGTTTACAGGATGGCGATCCCGGCGGGCATATGCGCCGCGGCGTGGATGCGTTTCCATTTCCGGCGATGGCGGACCGCATCTGGCAGCGGTATTACATTGCAGGCGGCAAGAGCGAGAGGACGCCATATCGAGCGGTGCCGCGACATACGAAAGACAATCCGCTGGAGTTGATTGAGCTGGACATTGTCAGCAACTTTGTAGAAGTCTTTCTGGCGCGTGAAGGCCACAACAATCCGGTGGGCATCAATTACCTGGAAAAAATTCAAACAGCACATCTTTCGACGATTTATGGCGCGATGCTCGCGGGAGTTGGCACCGTGATTATGGGTGCGGGTATTCCGTTGAAAATTCCCGGTCTGCTGGACGGATATGTCGAGCATCAACCTGCGGAGTACACGATTCATGTGACTGGCTCGGAAGAGGGTGACGACAATACGGCACACTTTCATCCGCGTGACTACATGGAGCGTGAGTTGGGCCCGCTTACACGGCCGAATTTTTTCGCGATTGTGTCTTCCAACACGCTGGCGACCACCATGGTGAAGAAGGCCAACGGCCGAGTTGATGGGTTGGTGGTCGAGATGAAAAGTGCGGGCGGTCACAATGCCCCGCCGCGGGGCAAGATGCAGTTGTCGGATGCCGGCGAACCCATGTACGGCGAGCGGGATGCGATCGACATTGCGAAGCTGTGCGAACTGGGAGTTCCGTTCTGGCTGGCCGGAGGCTATGGGCATCCGGAAAAACTGCGTGAAGCTCTGGAGCAGGGAGCGGCGGGAGTTCAGGTAGGAACCGCATTTGAATTCTCCGAAGAGTCGGGACTGCGGGAGGACTACAAGCGCGCGTTGTTGCAGAAAGCGATTGCCGGCGAGGCGAAGGTGTTCACCGATCCGCTGGCATCGCCGACAAAATTTCCGTTCAAGGTGGCTTGTCTGGAAGGTACCGGCTCGGATCCGGATGTTTACGCGGCGAGACCACGCATTTGCGATCTTGGATTTCTGCATGAGCCGTATCGAACTCCAGAAGGAACGATTGGATATCGCTGTGCGGCAGAGCCGGCGAGCGTGTATGTGGCGAAGGGCGGCAACGCCGACGATGCGGCAGGAAGAAAGTGTCTATGCAATGCGCTGCTGGCGAACATTGGCTATCCACAGGTAAGAAATGGCAGTCGAACAGAGCAGGGAATTGTGACCGCTGGCGATGACCTGGGCAGCGTGCCCTTGTTCCTCCCTGCGGGGCAATCCACATATAATGCCGCCGATGTGATTGCGAAGTTGTTGGAGGGAGCGCCTGCGTCCGCCTGCGGCGCCGCTGCAGCCAAGCGCGGCATCAGCGATCGTTCGCGGTCGATCGAAGTTCGCTTGTGCGCGGAGCTTGAAACAGTCTAGACGCTGTCCCGCAGGGAGTCTGAAGATTTCGGCTTGCGATCGTGACCTTCGTGATGACGCCGCGATGAAATTCGACCGTGCCTGCGTTTCCACCTATGAAAAGTGATTTTCATCACAGAGACATGTACTGGCCATCACTGCCCGCGGGGCGTACCGCGGTTCAGCTTTATATGAGGGGCAATCCGTCGAGGGAGGCAGCTTATGGCACAGTCTACGCACACAGGCGCCGCAATTGAACCCAAGAAAGTTATTCCTGCTTTTGAGAAACTCCTGGTCGCCACCGACTTTTCCAGATCTTCCATCGCGGCCCTTTCTTATGCAGAAAATCTGGTCAAGCTCTACGGTATGGAATTACTGCTGACTCACGTTGTGAGCACGGGAAACGTGTCCCATCCTGAACCGCTGGCAGTATTTGCCGCACCTGAGATCGGGCAGGCGATGGCAGAAGATCTGGAGCAACTGACGAACCAGTTGCGGCGTCGAGGAATTCAGGCCCGTGCCATCCTGGCTGAAGGCCCCGTCGCGGATGCGTTGGAGACGCTGGTGCAAGAGGAGAAGCCGAGTTTGATGGTGATCGGCACGCACGGAGCGCACGGTCTAGAGCGGCTGATTCTGGGGTCGACAGCAGAAGCGATTCTGCGCAAAGTGTCTTGTCCGGTGCTGACGGTGGGACCAAACTGCGCCAACATCACCCCCAAGAATCTTGCGTTGCAGACAATTGTGTACGCGACCGTGTTGCAGCATCCGTCCGAGACTGCGCTGCTCTATGCGGCCTCCCTGGCCCGAGCGCTGCATGCGCACGTGCAACTGGTGCATGCGATTGATGAAATCAATGACCTGGCCGGGGATTCGTTTGATAAAGAAGTGCAATCGCAGTCGGACCTGCTGGTCAAGGCGCTGAGGGGTTCTGGCAGTAAAGTGAGTGTGCATCGCGTCTACGGAGAACCTGTGGAAGCGATTATTCGCCGGGTGATCGCGACGCAGGCCGACCTGATTGTGCTGGGCGCTGAACGAGGTCGGAAACTTGCGGCATTCATGCCGGCGGGCGTTGCGTATGGATTAATTCGCTTGGCGCCTTGTCCTGTCATTACATGCAAGCGGGAGGAACTGTATCATCGCGGGTAGGCAAACCCACAGGGGGAACTGCGTATGGTCCGGGAAGCGAAAGTCCACACCACAGTTTTGGTTGTGCAAGGGATTTTGATGATTGCGCTGGGTCTTGCATTATTTTGGGTGAGATCCACCATGACCAATATCCTGTTTGAGGCTACGGGGTGCGTGGTGGCGGTATTGTTGACCGCAGCCGGCCTTTTGCTGATCGGCGTCATCGATTGCATCGCAGGTTTTGCCCTGCATCGTGGGCATCGGCGGGAATTGCACTTTTATCTTTTTTTTGCGGCGACGGCAATGGTCGCCGGATTGTTTTTCTGGGTGAGCCCGTGGGGATCGGTGCAGTTGCTGGCGGTACTTGCAGGACTGCAGGGATTGATCTGGGGTGGATGGGACCTGCGCTTCGCATCCCATCTGCGCGATCATCCACGGGAAAGAAAAGCGCTCCGGCTACTGGGTGCAATTACATTAGCGCTTGGAGTGCTGTTGGTGATTGGAATGGAATTTACCAGCCGAGGCGCGCTGTTGCTTTTAGCGACATATGTAACCTACATCGGCATTCACATTCTGTTGATCGGTATCTATATTTATCGTCCGTGGAAGAACATCCTGCCTCCCGGCAAGCACGTTGCCCCTTCGCCGAAAACAAAACTGATCTGAGCGCCCCCTGAACGAAGCGGTTGATACGATATATCTCGACCGTCGCTGTCCCGGGAGGGACGTTCCGTGCTTCGCGATCATACTGCAGTCATTACCGGCGCGACTTCCGGCATTGGACTTGGACTGGCAGAGGCCTTTGCTGCTGCTGGATCCCGTGTTGCCATCAATGGAATTGCGACCGCGCAGGAGGCGAATGCGCTGGTGACTCGTCTGCAACGGCACGACACCGACGCGCTGTACTATCCGGCGGACCTGGCCGATCCAAAACAATGCGCAGCGCTGATTCAGGCGGCAGAGACGCAGTTCGGCGCGGTCGACATCCTTATCAACAATGCAGGCATTCAATATGTGGCGCCGGTTGAGGAATTTCCTGCCGATCGCTGGGACGCCATTCTCGCCATCAATCTTTCAGCGGCTTTTCACACCATTCGTGCAGTGTTGCCGGCGATGCAACAGCGCGGTTGGGGCCGGATCATCAACATCGCGTCGGTGCATGGACATGTCGCTTCCACTCACAAGGCGGCGTATGTGGCGGCGAAGCACGGTCTGGTTGGTCTGACGAGAGTGGTCGCCTTGGAGAATGCCACGCGAGGAATTACATGCAACGCAATCTGTCCGGGATTTGTTCTGACGCCGCTGGTCGAGCAGCAGATTGACGATCGTGCGCTGCAGTATGGAATCACGAAAGAGGAAGGCACGCGCGCGCTGGTGCGCGAAAAGCAGCCCACCGGAAAGTTCACGACGGTGGAGGACATTGCGGCGCTCGCGATCTTTCTTTGCTCTTCTGCGGCGGCGAACATCACCGGGACATCGCTGCCGATTGATGGCGGCTGGATGGCCCAGTAAAGCTTTCGGCGTTAGCCGAGTGTACTGGACCAGCCGAGGACGGCAATGGCCACCAGGGTGATAATCAAGCCCAGACCCATCCATTGACGATCGCGCAGGCGGGTTAACTCCCATTCGCCGGCAAGGAAGCCCCAGGCATTCACTGTAATCAAGCCGGCCATCAAAGTGAGCGGCCACCCAATCGATGGGCCCAGCTTGCCAAGTTTGGGCGAGGCAAATCCATACAGATAGGTGTGCCCGCCCCAGACCAACCCCATGCCGACGGTCAACATGTAGAGACGGGCGGAGCCCGGAGTCAGATATCGTCGCCAGGTGCCGTTTTTCGCCATCAAATATCCGCAGAAGACGAGGCTGGGTATGGACCCGCAGGTAAGCATGAGCAGCCAGATCAAATTGGTTCCTGCGAAGGCGTTGTGCCCCATGCGAACTGCCGTTTCGCGAATGGGCTGGCCAAGGCTGTACCCGATATTGAAAACAGCGGAGAGCAGACCGGAACCGATGCACAGCAAGAGGCCGACTGCGAAGGGGCGGGCGTGACCCACCATATTGCCGCGAACTTGTTGGGTATTGCCTTGCTGACTCTTCTCCCTGCGAAAGCCGGCATAGCCAAAACAGGCGATGCCGGCAATGCCGATCACCGTGCCGGCCATGATGGCCAGACCCTGCACGCGAAACAGTCGCTCCGGGGCCAGCACCAGAATGGGAAGAACCGAGCCGAAGGATGCGCTAATCGCAAGGGCCAGCGTGTTGCCCATGGAAATGCCGATGGCGGCCACTCCCTGGCCGAACATGATGGCCCCGAAGCCCCATGCAAAACCGAAAAGGCATGCGAATAGCATTGCGTGCGGCGGGGACGCATTCAGGATTTGCATCGATCCCGGCACGCTGAACAGCACGATGGCGGTGGGCAGCAAGACGCAGGGGACCAGCATTACGATCGCCCAGACATTTTCCCACTGCCATTGCCCAAGGTATCGCATGGGCAGCGTAAAGATGCCATTCATGATGCCGGAGACAATGGCGCAGGCAATGGCAAACACCAAAACAGACGTGGAAAAGTGCATGAATTTCTATTCCCAGTTCAACCGTGTGAGAGCAGCAAGCTATCGGTTTCTAGCTGAAACATTCGACCTCTTCGCCTGCGAGGTAGACAGTTCGTATTTCGAGCGCGCTAGCAACGGGTTGTTGCGGCGACCAATCAAAGAGAACAAGGTCGGCAGGCGCGCCAACGTGCAGGATTCCATTGCGACCGACGAAATGGCCCGGGTTTTCTGTCGCCATCTGAATCGCGCCGCCGAGGGAGACACCGTCGATAGCGGCGGCATTCGCGATGCCGACTGGCAATGAGCGATATGCGCCTGCAAGAAAGCCGCCGCCGGAGGCGCTGATGACGCGGCCGTCAGCGGTCACCTCCACCGCGCCACCGACGTCTGCCTGATAAACGCCGACGGGCATGCCGCCCAGGGACACAACATCCGAAACGAGAATGCTGCGGCTGATTCCTTTGGCGCGCAACATCGATTTCAAAGTATCGGTGGGCAGGTGGTGGCCATCGGCGATGAAGGTGGCAGCGAGGCGGTCTTCCGCAAGCTGCGCCCATAGCAGATTTGGATGGCGCGGGAGCGGACTGCCGAGTCCATTGCCGAGATGGGTGGAGAGAGTGGCGCCGGCGTCAGCGGCTGCATGAATCTGGGCCGGCGTTGCGTGGCTGTGGCCGATGGCGCCGACGATTCCTTTGTTGGCGAGCGCGGAAATGAAGGCGAGAGCGGTGTCATCGTGAGGCGACACTGTGACCATGCCGACAAGATCGCTAGATGCTGCCTGCCAACGTTCAAATTCGGCAAGATTTGCGGGACGAACATGCTCGCGATCGTGGGCGCCGCGTGGGCCGTCGTTCTGCGAAATAAAGGGGCCTTCCACGTGCACGAAGGGAATTGCATGAGCGACGAGCGCATAGGCGCGTCTCGCGTCGGCAATCGCCCGCAGCGCGCGAACTATTTTTTCTTCGGGGGCAGTGATCACAGTGGGAAGAAATGTTGTCACTCCCAGCGCGAGCATTTTTTTCGTCAACGCAAGGATGACGTCAGGATCGACGTCGCCCGCATTTACATCGTTCCCCAGGTAGCCATTCACCTGCAGATCGATGAAGCCGGGAGAAAGCCACGGCGCTTCTTCGACAGGGCTGGGAATAATGGCACGAATGCGGCCGTTCTCAATGATGACTTCGAGCACATTGCCGCTGGCAGGATCGCGTCCGGTGATCGATCGTGATTTCATCGTGACCTCATAGTGCCGGTTGCATCAATTGCAGGATCAGCATGGCACCGCGCGGAAGGTGGAATGGATCTTTCACCGGCAGCGCGATGACCTCATTGGTGGGCTTGCCCTCGCGAGTGAGACGCTGCAACCAGTCTCCACCATTTGGTGCGGGAAAGTGCGACCAGGTCCATTCGGCGACTCGCTTGTACCATTCCAGGCACCACGGCTCGCCGGTGAGTTCGTGCGCGAGCAGCGTTCCATAGAGCGCTTCGACATGCGGCCACCAAAGCTTTTTCTCGGAATGGGGAAGGTACGGAGGGTGACCCTCGATATCGCGCGACAAATAAATGCCGCCGCATTCCTGATCCCAGCCGAGTTCGAGATGCCAGCGAATTACTTCCGCAGCGCGGCGAATCAACGCCTGATTTCCGCGGCGACGGGCGACATGCAGAACAAACCACATCGACTCGATGGCATGGCCGGGCATGACAAAGGTTCCGGCGGGTGGGGGCAGCTCCTGATCGTCCGTGGTTAGAAATTCCAGCAGTACTTTTTTTTCGGGGCGGACGAAGTGATCCATAATGCGGGCCACGTAGTTGTCGAGCCGCGTTTCCAGACGAGTGTCTCCGGTGGTCAGGATGAACTCGTTGAGGGTTTCCGTCAGGATCATCGGGATGCCGTGATTCTTCCATCCTCGCGGCAGGGGATAGGGAGCGGTTTCGTGAAAATCCGGTTCGTCCACGCGAAGGCAAACACGTTCCAGCGTCTCGCGCGCGATTGAGATCAGTTGTTGATCGTGAACAGCACGATAGTATTCGCTGAAACCGTAAATGACGAAGCAGTCGGTATAGATGCTGGTGGGGCCTTCGATTTCGCGGCCCTGCCGATCGGCGTGATAGATCCATCGACCCTGTTTGTCGCGGCCATGCTCCAGCAAAAAGCGGATGGAATTTTCCGCGGCGGCCAGGAATTCGGGACGCTTCTCAACGCGATTGTAGAGGGCGGAAAAGGTCCACACGGAGCGGGCTTGCGACCAGAGAAATTTGTCTCCGCCGATTAGGGAACCATCGTCGCGGAGGCAGGAAAGGACGCCGCCAAACTCCCAGTCGATCCCGTGTTGCAGCCAAAAGGGGACGACGTTGTCGAGCAGCAGAGTCCTGTACTGCGCGTAGATTTGCTTGCGATCCAGGGTGAAGGAATTCATCGCGTGGCCGCTACCATTGCGCATCGACACCGGGCGAAATGATGTCCGCCAGCGCGCGTCCAGTGAGGCTGGTGACTGTGTTGAACGCGTTGGCCTTGTCTTTCGGACCGTAGTCCGCGCCATCATTAAGAAGCCCATACGATTTGCCGTTGGCAGGAACGACGATGAACGCATCGAAGCGCTTTACGGCCGTGACGATGCGAGGATCGCGATCGACATGGTTGTAGTACCAGGTCAGGTAATTGATGATGCCGGGGCTGCGAGTGCGGTCCCAGCTTTTTTGGCCGAGCTTCGACCAGGTTCCGTCAGGGAGCTGCGTGCGCAGCAGGAAATCAATGTTAGGCTTAACGGTTTTTCCTATCCAGGTTTTCCAGGCTGGATTGTCACAGTAGAGATCGAAGGAGATCACGCCTTCGCCTACGTAGGCTGAGGTACCGTAGGTGCTATCGGTCCACAATTGATAATCATTTTTGGGATCGCCCCGCTTCGCCCAATCCGCGCCCTCCTCGGCGAGGATGTAGGGAATGTTGCCATCGCTGCGCATGGTAGAAAATACCCACTTCAGAGCGCGATAGGAAATGTCGCGATATTCATTCTGCCTGGTCTGGCGATACATCCAGGTAAAGATTGTCGCGCCGGTAAGCGCGGAGGAGAGTGTGTATTGATCGCGAATGGGGTCGGTCGGCACGCCGCTCTCAATCTGCCTCCAGCCAGTGCCAAAAGCGCCGCTGGGCAGGATCATGCCGTCGTGCCGCAGTGAGTTTGTATAGCGCTGGACAGCGTCGAAGTATTTCTTCTGGCGGCCCGCGTCGACGTGCTTGTAGAGGACGATGAACAGTCCAAGCGCACTGCCGGTATCCGCAAGATACACGGGTCCGTAGCCGGTGGCCCAGAAGCCGCTCGGCATTTGCTTCGACAGCAGATAGTCTCCGTAGGCGATGGCAGTGTCGAGATAGCGGCGGTCACCGAAAATTTCGTAGCCTGCGACCAGGTCCCGCATGTAATAGCCGCCGACATAAATGGTCGGGAATGTGCTTTTCTCTTTGACGATATAGTCGCAGATGCTTTTGAATGTCTGCCGGGTCGCGGTGCAGTTTGCATCGGCGCAAAACGGTGATGTCGCCTGGGCGACTCCGGACGCGATGAACAGGAGAATGAGAAACAGCAGGGCCAACTGGATGATGGGATGGCGGAATCGTTCGCGACGCATCGTTGGTATCTCCAGACGAAAAAGGCTGCAGTGTTGCGAAGTGAAAGTGAGAAAGCCCTCATTCGACGCAGCGTAATGCAGTGCGTTCGAACGTACTATATCGAGTATGCGACATGATTGAAACACGAAGCTCGCCTGGGCGCGCAAGCAAGACATGCTTACGGCGCGGCGCGATCGATGTCGAACGCGCAGCCCTGCCGGCAGGATTCATAAATCCTGGTGACAGCTTCGAGAGCGCGATAGCCGTCGACCGCGGAAACCAGCGGGGGCCGTCCGGTGGCGCAGGCGTCGCCGAAGTCGAGGAACTGGCGCTCAAGTGTCAGCGTAGAAATCGCCATGGGATCGGAGGCGCCGGAGGCCATTGCGTGATCGATGGGCGCTGCATCGCCGGTGTCATTCTGCACATCCCAGCGTGTCAACTTATCTCCGGTGACGACGGCTGAGCCTTTGGTTCCGTGAATCTCGATTCGCTCAGGATATCCAGGCCAAAACGCGGTGGAAGCCTGCAGCACTCCAGTGACGCCGTTGGCATAGATGAGCAGGGCGTTGACCACATCTTCCGATTCGATGTTGTGCGCTGCGCCCAGCTGCCATGTGGCCGAGACACGATGGAGCGGGCCGATCAAATACAAAAGCACGTCGAGCTGATGGATCGCCTGATTGATGAGCGCCCCGCCGCCTTCGCCCGCCCAACTGCCTTTGATGGGGCGGCTGTAGTATTCCGCAGAGCGATACCACTTGACGTATGCATCGGCCTGAATGATTTTTCCAAGACGTCCCTCAACGAGGGCCTGCTTCAAGAACCTGGAGGAATCGTCGAATCGGTGCTGGCTGACGACACCGAGATGGATGCCTGCTCTGCGTGCGGCGTCCAGCATCTTGCGTGCTGTCTCGATATCGGTGGCGATGGGCTTTTCGACGATGACATGCTTCTTCGATTTTGCGCTTCGTTCGACAGCGGGCAGGCGGAAACCCGGTAGAGTGCAGATATCGACGACATCGACGCGGGGATGACGGATGAGCTCTTCATAGCTCGAGACGAACTCCGCCCCGGTGGCTGCGGCGAAGGCGAGACCTTTTGCCGCAGTGGTGTTGGTGCAGACGGTCAGCTCATAGCCGATATTTCGATAGGCTTGCGCGTGCTTGTGCGACATGGCGCCGGTGCCGATGATTCCTACTCGCAACGCGGTTTCCTTTCGGAACTGCCGGAGATGTTATCGCAGCCACTGGTCGAGATGTTGCGCGACAAATGCATCGTCATTCAAATGCGGATACGCACGATAGACGCGATCGATTTCTTCGCTCTGGCCAGGGGACAGGCCTTCATTGGGATCGAGGCACCAGATGCCTTCGAACAGACCTTGACGGCGCAGCACCTCGTGAATGCCGGCGATGCAGCCGGCGAAGGTGTTGGCTGCGTCAAAGAAGGCGGCATTCGCATCGGTGATTTGTTGGGCCAGCGTGAGATGACCGGCGGGGATGGGGCCGCGCGACTTTTTTGCGAGTTCGAGATGCAAGCCCGCTGTCTTGGTCCATACCGCCCAGTGACCGAGCAGACCGCCGACGATGCGAGCGCTGTTGCCTCCGAAGTGAAAATCTGTGAGCAGATCGATCAGGATGTTGTCGTCGTTGCCGGTATACAGAGCGATGTCGTTTTCGCGGCCGGCGTCGAGCACGGCACGAATCACATCGATAGTTTGATAGCGATTGAATGGCGCCATTTTGATGGCGATGATATTTTCTATCTCGACAAATTTGCGCCAGAAGCGATAGGGGAAGATCTGTCCGCCGGCGAGTGGTTGGAGATAGAAACCGACGATGGGCAGAATGGAAGCGATGGTTTTAGCGCGATCGAGCTGCTCTTCAAGGGTCAGAGATTGCAGACCGCCCATACTGAGCAACGCAGCGTCATAACCCAGCGAGCGGGCTAGTTCGGCCTCGGCAACGGCTGCGGCTACGGGACCGCAGACACCGGCGATTTTTACCATGGCGGAGCCACGAACTTCTTCCGCTGCCAGTTCGAGGACTGGTTGCAGCAGTCCGACATTACGAATGGCGAATTGGGTGGTGTGTACACCAACCGCGACGCCACCGGCGTCCGCGGCTCGATAGTATCGGGTGAGCGCGCGCTGACGGCGCTCATCGAGCTTGCGCGCGCTGGTCAAAGCGAGCGGGTGAGCAGGAATGACAAGGCCGCTTTTGAACTTTTCTCGAAGAGTCATTAGTATTTTCCATCCCGTGTCTGAAAATGTGTGGGTTTGTTCAGATTTCTCTTGCCGCCTGCGATCCAGTGAGCGGTCCAGGCAATCATTTGATTCGGAGTGACGGTGGGATAGCCGAAGAGTTGATGCTGTTTCGCCGCGTTGCTCAGGTAGGCGGAGGAGGTTTCTTCGCCGACAAAGATGGGCTCCCATCCGAAATGTTTGCCGAACTCCTCTGCGATCCAGCGAATGCTGAGAGTTTCGGGGCCAGTGAGATTCAAAACAAACGGAGGCGACTGGCAATACTCGAAGGTACGAAAGCAAACAGAATTGGCGTCGCGCTGCCAGATGGCATTCAGAACGGGCGTTCGGACGTCGAGAGGCTGGCGTTGAAACACGGCAGTGCCGATATCCGAGAGCACGCCATAGCGAAGGTCGACAGCGTAGTTGAGGCGGAGCAGGGTGAGGGGCGTGCCCCAGCGATGCGAGCCGTACTCAAAGATGCGTTCGCGGCCGAGAACGGATTGGGCGTATTCTCCACGAGCATCGGTGGGTGTTTCTTCGGTGGCTCCGCCAAGATGCAGCGGGCGAAGCGGGTAAATGTTGCCGCTGGAAAAGCAGACGATCCGCGAATTGCGATAACGGCTGGCAACGAGTGCGGGGAGTTGCGTGTTCATTGCCCAACTGAGGTGCTCGGCCCCCGTGGTGCCGAATTTTCTTGCTGCCATAAAAATCACGTTGGGCACATCCGGCAGGCGATCGAGTGCGCCATCGTCGAGAAGATCGGCTGTGATGGTTTCAATTCCATCTGCCTGGAGTGCGGCGGGCAGGGCCTGGTCGGTAAAGCGCGCGACGGCGATGATTTTTTTCTGAACACCGGCTTCAGTAATGGCGCGTCGCATCAGGCGCGCGAGACTAGGTCCCATTTTCCCGCCGACACCCAGCACGAGGATGTCGCCTTGCAGTGACTGCATGGCCGTGATGTCATCCGGAGACGGCCGGGACAATTTGTCTTCCAACTGCTCTTCTGTGTCGATCAGCATAAACATTTAACCTCCAGCTATTTTAAGGTACGGGGCGAAACGGCTTGTTGGGAAAGCTGGTTGGCGAGGGAGTGGAGAAAATTGCCGACGACGGAGCGCCATTCTGAAAGCGCATATAGCGGCTGATTGGACGATTCTGCGATGGCCGCTTGCTGCTTTGGCGCGGTGGCATCGTGAAATACCTGGGCGGTGCCGGAGGCATACGGATGCATGGCAGCGGTGGACAGAATGAGCTTCGGCATCTTCAGCGAGGGAACAATGCCGGAGATATCAAATCGATCCTGAAAGACCAGCCACATGGGCAGCAGATGGATGTGTTGCTCGCGTTTGACTTCTGTTGCGAGCGATGGCTGCGGATCTTCGAGGATGAGGCCGGCGATGTTCGGCGAACTTTGCGCGACATGCGCGGCGACAGCGGCACCGAGACGAGCGCCGTAGAGCACCACATGATCGGCTGGAATATGCCGGAGTCCGGTCAGGTAGGTCAGTGCGGCGGCGCCATTGGCGTAGGCTTTTTTTTGCGAGGGATGTCCGGCCTGGCTGTTGCCAAATCCCTGATAGTCGAAGGCGAACACACTGACGCCGAGTGCGTGAAACGCCTTCAGGGCCTCGACGTTGTCTGGCAAATCCGTATGGCCGTTCGGGCAGAAGAGAACCACGAAAAGCGAAAGAGGGGCTACGGGAGAGGGAGAGGGAATCCACCAACCATTCAACCGCTCCACACCTTCCTCGGTGGTGTCGAAGTGAACGTCTGTGATGGGAAGTCCGCTGTTCGCGGCGACGGTCGCAACGCCGGGCTGAATTGTTTTCGGCGGGAAAAAAGTGAACTGCCACTGGCCTTGGTAGAAGAGAAGACAGACGGTGAGATACAGTGCGACGCCGGAAACCCCAAGAACAATCAGGATGGCTTTCACCAACCAGCGTCCGCTGACGACTTCGGCATGATCGAGTTGACTGGACGGATCGTCGTGAGTCGGCATGTTTCGTGCTTGTTGGCTGCTTGCGATCGCTGGCCTGTTGTTGAAGCGTTGCATGTCCTGCGGTGTTCTTCTCACAAAATCGACTCTAGCATGCGAAGGTGCGCCGAGGCTGCGCACCTGAGCGTCCGAAGGGGTACTCCGGCAGTTTTTCATCTCCGGACTCGAGCCCAGAGTCTTCCTTAGTGTTAGCCGATTCTAGAAAAATCTCGTCAGGCGGTGGATGTCGAAGGCTTTGGCGTCAGGGGAGATGCGATCGTCCGGAATGGGATTGCCGGCGCGCATGTGAATGGGAATCACACCAGCCCAGATGGGAATGTCGTAATCCTCTTCGTCGTCGATGGGTGGGCCCGTGCGCATTTTCGCCGAGACTTCTTCCATCGGCAATACCAGCACACTGGTGGCTTTCAATTCCTGGTCGGTCGGCACCCTGGCTTCATCCCAGCGGCCGGGAACAATGTGATTCGTAAAACGACGCAAGACATCCATCTTCTCGTCCCGGTCGAGAACCAGTTGTGCGGTTCCTAAAACCACCACAGAGCGGTAGTTGATGGAGTGGTGAAACGAGGAGCGAGCGAGCACCAGGCCGTCGACCAGCGTGACTGTCACGCAGACGGGGATGCCCTGATCCAGCGTGCGCAACATACGGCTTGCGGACGATCCGTGGATGTAGAGTTTTTCGCCAGCACGGACATAGCTGGTGGGAATCACGTAGGGTTGTTCGTTGACGGTGAAACCGACGTGGCAGAGAAATCCTTCGTCCAGGATGGCGTGGACTTGCGCCTGATCGTAGACCGCGCGTTTGGGCAGTCGCGTCACTCGGGTACGTGCACTGGGCTGGTAAGTGGACATGCGCTATTATCGCTCAGCCGCGGTGGATTCAAGTATGGATTGCCTGCACCAGCAAAACGCATCCGACCGTGGCCAGACCGAGGTACACATAGCGGAGAAATCGTTCCCCGTGGAGGCGGCGGTTGAAGATTCTGCCCAGCCAAATAGCCGGAAGAACGACTGGAAGCGACCATAGATAATCGTGTGTCACGGTTGAGGTCCAGAGACCGGCAAACCAGAAAGACGTCATTCCCAGGACACTGGCTGGCAGAAAATAGCCTTGCAGCGTGGCGCGAAACTGCTGTGCGGACCAGCGGCGCATGGTTCCGTAAAGAACCAGAGGGGGGCCGTTCATACCGTAGGCACCCCCAAGGACGCCTGCACAGAACCCGCAGACCAGCAGCCATCGTTTGCTGTCATTTTGCAGGGTCAACAGGGTGCGTCCGCGCAGACGATATACCGCAAAACCGATCAGGATAACGGCGAGTGCGGCCTTCACAATGTTGGGTCTGCCGGCCTTTAGCAACAGCAGTCCTGCGGGGATGCCGAAAATGGTCGACACTAATAGCCCGCCGACGCTGGGTAGGTGAATATGGTGCCAATCCTGCGCCACAACGACCAAAGCGATGGTGATGGAAACAAGTACAGCCAGGGGAGCCGCAACGGTGAGGGGGATGCGAAGCGCAAGTAGGGGCACGGCAAACAGAGCTTCGCCGAATCCAAATGTTGATCGAATCACTGTGGCCAGAAACAAGACGACAAGAATGTGAAGGATCACCGAATGCATTGGCGGCTACAAGCCTGACACAAGAGTGCGGACCACTCTATTTGTGCTCGCCACTGTGTTCCGGGGTGGCGCCGGGCTCGGGAAAGTCGGAATCGCTGCCGTTGGTCAGATCGTCGGAGTTGCGATGGCCCAACTGTCCGGTCATCGACTCCTGAGATTGCTGCGGCTTTCCAGGTTGGCGTGGGGAAGAGTCTTCCACAACGCCCTTGCCTTCGTCGGCGTCTGGATGCGGGAAGAGAGTGCCTGGCTTGGTCATAAGAACTTTAAATCCTCGCGAAGCTGGTACGTGGAAGCTACATTGCGCCGTATCTATGGACGCCCAGCGGCAGGCTTGGCGTAGATGCGCACTCCCATGCCGTTCAGCCTGCTGCGCGCCTGCATTGCTTCTGGCGTTTGTGGGTAGCGCTGAATCAGAGAGCGCAAATCGCGAATGCCGGCTTCTCGCTGACCCAGGGCCAGCTCCGATTCCGCTTTGCGCAACTGCGCTGTGGGAGCTTTGGAACTGCCTGGGTATTGCGACAGGACAGCAGAATAGTTTTCGATGGCGCTTTTGTAATTTCCGGCGCGGTAATCGATTTCGCCAAGATAGAACTGGGCATTGGCGGCCTGCTGGCTTTGCGGGTAGAACTTGATGACATCCGCGAATTCCTGGCTGGACAGGTTGTATTTTGCGGCATTGTAGTCAGTGGCCGCAGATTGATAGAGCTGATCGAGCGGAGGCGCCTGAGGGGCCGGTGGCTGATTCGATGCGCCCGTGGGCTGATCCGTTCCAGGCTGGCCGTTGGCTGGCGTCGGCTGTCCAGACTGACCGGCGGCCATGGGCTGACCAGCGGCCATGGGCTGACCAGCGGCGAGTGAGGCCTGCTGCGATGAAATTGAATTGATCTCCTTGTCGAGCTTGTCGAGACGGGCGCGAAGTTCGTCGAGCGAATCATTCATCGACTGCATCTGGCCAGAGAGTTGTTGCAACGAATTTCCCTGCGCACCCTGTTGTTCCTGGGCGGCCTTTTGCATCGACTCGACTTGAGAGGCAACTTTGGTGACGCTGTCGGATGTCTGCTGCAACAAGTTGTGCATGGTGGCGTACCGCTCATCGTTCGCCTGCTGCATGCTCATCATCATGTCCTGCAGTTGTTGCACCTGGGCCTGCAGCGCAATGATGTCTTTGTTCACCGCAAACGCGTTGGGCGCGGCGGCCAGCAAAAGAACACAAACCGAAAGTGCAGAAACTCGTAGAAAAATACGCATACGCGACACCCACTCTAGACGCGAATTGCGCCTGAATTCTGGTTCTAAGAAAAGTGTACGGCAAGAAGGAGGCGTGTTTCAAAATCCACGGCAGCACCTGTAGGATGTTGATCCATGCAAGTGCTGCCGGGGGCAAGGCTTTTGACCATCCGGGAAGGGATGAGGAGCATTTTTTCGTGCGACGAAGCAACCTCTACTGATCGAGGCTGAATTGGGCACGACGATTTTGCTGCCAGCAAGACTCGTTCTGCTCCGTGCAGAACTGCTTTTCCTTGCCGTAGCTGATGGTGCGAATACGGCTGCCGTCGACACCGGCCTGTACCAGCGCAGTCTTGGCGGCGTTGGCGCGATTCTGACCGAGTGCCAGGTTGTACTCTGCCGATCCGCGATCGTCACAATAGCCGGCGATCAGGATCTTTGCATCTGGATGCGACTGGAGGAAGGAGGCGTCCTGAGTAATGGTCGACTGCGCATCGGAGCGAATGCTGTAGCTGTCGAAGTCAAAGAAAATGGGTTTAACGTTCTGTTCGAATTCGGCTTCCGTCAATGCTGTCGAGACGGCTGGCGGTGGTGGCGCCTGGCTCACTGTCAGGGTTGCCGTGGAATCGGTCGATCCGCCATCGCCGCGCGCAACCAGGTGATAGGTTGTGGTGTCGGTGGGGCTGACGGTCTTGGTGCCGCTGGTTTCAACAGCGCCGATTCCATCAATCGAGACATCGGTCGCGTTGGTGGTCGTCCAGTTGAGAGCAGCGCTCTGGCCAGGAGTAATGGTGTTGGGAGTAACGGTGATGCTCGCGGTGGGAGCGGGAGTGGTTTCAGCCGGTGGCGGCGCCGGGGGTTCCGGTGCAGCGGCCTGTTTGTGATGGCAGCCAGTGGTAAACAGGAAAACAGCGAGCGCCGCAAACGCTAGCGCAGAGTTTTTCTTATAGTTTTTCATTGATTCTCCTCGAGACCTTCCTTCGTGAAGTAGTGTAGAACGAAACAAACCTGTTGTTGTGTATTTCTTATCACAGACAGCATTACTTCCAACTCCAGTTGGGCATGTAACTGTTTCCCACCGTGGTTAAGGCTTGCTGCCCGGTTCCGTCAGCCAACATAGTCCAAATTTCTCTATGACCGTGCACGGTGCGCTGGAAAACAATATGACGACCGTCCGGCGACCATGACGGAAAATCTGTGCGACCGATATCGTGGGTGAGTTGCTCCCAGCGTTTACTGGCGATATCCATTACGTAGATGTCCTGGCCACCGGGGGCACCGGGTCCGTAGTGCCGCGACCATGCGAAGGCGAGAAATTGGCCGTTGGGTGACCACGAGACTGACGTTGCGTACCCGCCGTCGGTCATGCGCTCCACGTTGGTGCCGTCGGAGCTCATAATGTAGACCTGCGGCAGACCGGTGCGGCCGCTGATCCAGGCAATCTGATGGCCTGTTTTGGGGTTGTACACCGGGGAAACATCGGGCCCGCGATACGCGGTGACGCGGCGCAGGCCGAAGCCATTGGCGGAGGATATCCAGATTTCCGGATCCCCGCTGCGTGAGGAAGAGAAGGCGAGGTTGTTGCCGTCCGGAGACCACGCCGGCGAGTAATCCGTTCCATCATGGATGGGAAAGCTGACCAGGCGATGCAGGCTGATGGAGTAGATACGGATGTTGCCGCCGCGCGAATTCAGCTCATCGAATGCCAGGCGGTTCCCATCCGGGGAAATGCGCGGCGACAGGCAGATGGCACTTAGATGGGTTATCTGGTGCTGGTTGGCTCCGTCGTAGTCCATCTCCCAGACTTCTTTGGTGCCGCTGCGGTCGGAGATGTAGTAGATCTTGCTTTCCGCGATTCCATTGATGCCGCCGCCGAGCCGCGCGATGATGGCATCTGCAAACTCGTGGGCGATGTGGCGTGCTGTGTCGGGAGTGAGCGCCTCATCGTAGCGCTGGCCCAGTACCTGCGGGGATTGGGTATTTTTTGCATCGAACAGCCAGCCGTCCACAGTCACGTGGCCGTTCTGCACTCCGATGGCGCCGAAGGCCACCATGGCGGCATTGGCCGGCGGGGAACTCCACTGGGTCAGATTGATCTCCGAGGGAGAGCCGGGGGTCGCGGCCGGAGCCATGCTTTTCGAAACCATGTCGAAGATGCCGGCATTATTGAGATCGGCAAACAGGACCTGGTCGAAGGTCAGCTGGGCGCTGCTGAGAGCCGGGTCATTGCCGACCAATTTGAAGTCGGCGGCGGCGAGGCGAATTTTTTGCGCACCCAGGTTGGTACCCGTGCGGACCCAGTCCTGCGCTGAGGCCAGGGTCGTGGCCACGAACAGGAAGGCTAGAATAAGGCGGACGGCTTGCTTAGCAGCAAAACTCGGGGAAGCTTCCATTGTGCACTCCGTTTGACGTTGTACATCGTATTTTCACTGCGCAAAGGGCAAATCTCAATCGCAGACACGGATAAATTGTTCTATTTCTGTCAATTATCTCTGGTCTGTAGAGCTGTTCCGATGAAAATCAATGCCGCGTAGTTTGATCATAGGTAAAGGTGTAGGCTACCGTCACGGTATTGCCTGCGTAACCGGCGGGTAGAGGGCCGAAGGCATTGACGCGCTCCACAGCCTGAATTGCTGACAGGTCGAGCGAGGGGACACCGCTGGATTGGGCGATACGCGGATCGCTGACGGAGCCGTCGCGGTGCACGACAAATGTGACGACCACGGAATGGCCCATGGACGCTTTGGGATCGGCCAACTGGCTATACCAGTCTTGCGCCACGGTGCGCTTGATCACGTCCACGTACCAGCCGAATCGCGAACCGAAGTCGCCATTCTGCACCACCACGCTCTTGTCGATGGAGGTTGGGATCGAGGTTGGAATACTCGACGGCGCGGCCTCACCATAGTTTGCACGATGCTGCTGTTGCTTCGGCTGGACGTATTTCGGGGGAGCAGGGGCAGCTTTGGGAGCCACGGTCTTGATGTGTTTTGGCTTGGCCGGGATGGGAATCGCGGTCAGGTCGGGCGCCGCCTGCGCCTGCTTTTCTGGAATCAACGGAGCGGGGCTGGGCGTCTGCGTGGCCAATACCGAGTCGGAGTTGAGTTGGGGACTGGGAAGCGGCAACGTTGGAGCAGCCGAGACCAACGTTGCGCTTATGGTTTCTCCGGAGCTGATCTGACCCCAGCGGCTGTCATGCAGCCTACTCAAATAGACCGTCGACGAAATGATGGCCACTGCCAGTGCAGCATGCAGCGCAAACGAACCGAACCATGATCCGACAACCGGTTCGTGCAGGTCCCATGTCTCGTGAATATATGGCATCGTCGTTATTGCCCAGCTGGAGATGATTCAATGGGACGGGTCACAATACTAATATTGGTGATGCCCGCCTGCTTGACTGCGTCCATGACGGAAGCGAAGGCGCCGAAGGGAACTTTTTGATCGGCGCGCAGATAAATCACCCGGTTCGCTGGGGCGGTGTGGCCGTCCTTCTGTAACAGCAATTGCGGCAGGTCGTTCACGTTGACCGGCTTGTCATCGAGATAGACGCGCTGCTCGCTATCGATGGTCACTACGGTGCGCTGCTGCGTAATCTGCTTGACGGTTCGGGTGCGCGGAACGGCGACCTGGATGCCGGACTGCAACACCGGCGCGGTGATCATGAAGATGACGAGCAGCACCAGCACCACATCCACCAACGGGGTAATGTTGATGTCGGACAGCGCAGAGTGCGTCGCGCCGTTCTTAGCGGTGTAGGCCACGCGGTACCTCCCGCTGACGCGCGAATTCCTCAGCCGTGGGCGCCGGAATGGAATCCAATTCTTCGATGGTGTTCAGAAGCTCGCGGCCAAAGTCATCGAGGCGCGCGCCTAGCTCGCGCAGACGACTGGTGAGCTGGTTGTAGCCCATGACGGCGGGCACGGCAACAAAGATGCCGGCCGCGGTAGTGACGAGAGCTTCTGAAATGCCGGGGGCGACCGCTCGCAGTGTCGCACCGCCAGAAGTTCCCAGTCCGTGGAAAGCATCGACGATTCCCATGATGGTTCCGAACAGGCCGACGAAGGTGGCCACATTGCCGATGGTGGCCAACCAGGTCATGCGGCTTTCCATGACGGTGAGAGCTTCGCTGGCCGCGGTCTGCGCGGTGCGCTCCAGCGCTTTTATACTGCGCACCTCTCCGGTGGCTTCCAGCTGGTGCCGATACTCTTCATAGGTGTCGTCAAACACCTGTACCAGGGGACTCGGCTTGAACTGTTCGCTGACGGCGGCGACATCCTGCAGACGATCCGCCTTTTGAAAGGCTCGCAAAAATCGCTTGCTTTGCGTGGCCGCTCTGCGGAAGGCCGACCACTTGCCCAGGATGATGCTCCACGACTGCAGACTTGCAATCAGCAGAATCACGAGCACAGCGATCGCGATGGGGCCGAGGTTGTGCCACATGTCGACGAGAGCTCCGCCGCTGATCGGCGGTGGGGGCGCTTGCGTTTGATCCACCGTGCCGGGCGTCTGAAAAAAGAAAATAAGTAGAGCGGACAATGCGTTCATAGCTAGTTTGAGTGTACTGGGGCTTTTCGATTGCTCCAAGTTGCGATTTGGGTTCGGGGGGCGGCGTCTAGATTCATGGTATGCTGCGCTCGAAGTGGTCTGCTACCTAAGTAGCAGTCAAAACGTTGATGCGAAAGCTTCTCGAGTTCGGAGTGCCATGCTGCTGGAACTGCGTGCGGAAAATTACATCGTCGTCGACAACGTAACCGTCGCGTTTGGACCCGGCCTGAATCTGCTGACCGGGGAAACCGGCGCTGGCAAGTCCATCCTTATAGACGCGCTGGGCCTCCTTCTGGGAGAAAAAGCTTCCGCGGAAATTATTCGTCACGGAGCGGAACGGGCCATGGTCGCGTGCGTGTTTGAGGCGACACCGGGCGCACTCGACATTCTGGATGCCAATGGATTAGATGCAGCCGGGGAGGAAATCATTCTGCGGCGCGAAGTGACAGCTTCGGGTAAAGCGCGCGTATTTGTCAACAACCAGCCCGCAACTGTAACAGTGCTCAAGGCTTTGGCTCCGGAGTTGGCGCTGGTTCACGCGCAGAGCGATTCTCTGGGGGCGTTCGATCAGGCGCAGCAGCGCAGTCTGCTGGATCGCAGTGCGGGGATTGCTGAAGACGCGGTGCATGAAGCATTTTTGCAATGGTCGCAACTTCGCGGCCAGCTGGCGGCGATGCAAAGCGACGAGCAGGATCGGCTGCGGATGGCAGATTTGTGGCGGTTCCAGGCGAAAGAAATCAATCAGGCGCAGTTGGAGGCAGGCGAAGAAGAAGTGTTGCTTGCGGAGAAACGGGTGCTGGCGAATGCGGAAAAACTTTACACTGCGGCGCTGGGTGCCCACGACGTTCTGTATGAGTCGGCGACCTCGGCGGAAGTGGCGCTTCGTGCAGGACTGAAGCAAATGGAAGAATTGCTGCGTTACGACACGCGATGGGAAGAGCCGGTGCAGCAGTTGATCGCCGCGCGCGCGACGGTGGGCGATCTGGCGGAGCAGGCGAGGGAATTTGCGGAGAAGATTCAGGCGTCGCCGGAGCGGCTGGAGGAAATTGAGGACCGGCTGGCGTTGCTGGATCGATTGAAGCGCAAGTACGGAGCGAATGTGGCGGAGGTAATCGCGTACGGGGAGCAGGTGCAGGCAAAGCTGGACGAAATTGAAAATCGCGATCAACTGCTGGCC
>JAJYSL010000236.1 GCA_021793595.1 Acidobacteriota bacterium | reverse complement strand
TCCTGCGCTCCGGGCGCAGAACGCTACCGGATCGATCGTCGGTATTGTCCGCGACGCTTCGGGAAACGTCATAGCCGGTGCTCAAGTCCATCTCTTGGACGTTGCCAAGAATCAGACGACCAACACAACGACGAATGCTCTCGGATATTACTCTTTCCCTCTCGTGCAGCCTGCATCGTACCGGCTGACAATTGAAGCTCCGGGATTCAAGCAGTTTGTGCAGGAGAACATTAAGCTAGACGTCGCGACGACCTTAAGCATCAACGCCGATCTTCAAGTTGGCCAGGTTTCGCAGTCAGTAACCGTTACGGGAGCTCCCCCGCTCCTGGAATCGCAGACTTCGTCGCTCGGCCAGGTTATCAGCAATAAATCGATCGTGGATCTACCTTTGGATGGTCGCAATGCCTATGGCTTTGCTGCCCTTGTCCCTGGGGTGATAGCACCGTATGGCTTTACTCAAACTGCATTCGATGAATACAACGACCAATTTATTTCCATCAACGGCTCGCGGCCTAATCAGAATACGTTTCTGCTTGACGGCGGAATAAACTCTGAGCCAGCGTTTACAGGCCCGGGTTATTTCCCGAGTGTGGATCTTGTCCAGCAGTATAAGGTCCAGACCGCTGACTTCAGTGCGGAGTACTCTCATACGGGTGGCGGGCTCATCAACGTCATTACGAAGTCAGGGAGCAATCAGCTTCACGGGTCGGCATGGGAATTTTTCAGAAATACGCAACTCGAAGCTAATGACTTCTTCTCCAATGAAGCAGGTCTCCCAAGAGCGCAATTCAGGTTCAATCAGTTCGGAGGGACACTTGGCGGTCCGATTAGAAAAGACAAGACTTTCTTTTTCGGGTCATATGAAGGCTTGCGTTGGGTACAGAGCGGATCGGCAGTCGGAACACTTCCAACAGCTGCTCAACGTGCGGGAGATTTCTCTAGTACCTACAACAGCCAAGGACAGGTTATCCCGATTTACGACCCCTTTTCAACAAGGCCAGATCCAAGCAATCCGGGTCAATTCATAAGAACCCAATATCCCGGTAACAAAATACCCTCGACGGAAATAAATCCCGTTGCAGCGAACATGTTGGCCTACCTGCCCCTTCCCAATCGGTCAGGTGATGCGGTGACAGGGAACAACAACTACTTTGTAAATTTCAGTTCGCCGATCCAAGAAAACTCATTCTCACTGCGTATTGACCAGGCGATTACTACTACGCAGAAACTCTTTGGCCGCTACTCTATAAACGACACGACACAAACTCGCCCAGATCTTTACGGAAGCTCAAATCCAAAATATGTGATTAGCAACCCTACAGCGGGCAATGACTTTCTGAGGCAACAGCAGGTAACCATCGACTATACCAACGCATTCAGTTCCAATAAGCTGCTAGATCTTAACAGTAGCTATGTTCGGTACTGGATCGGGCGAAGCCTTCCGGGAATAGGAGTTAACCCGACCGTGGTAGGCCTGCCAAGCTACTTTAACACTCTTGCACAGAAGTATACACCATGCTTTCCATCAGTCGGCGTTTCCGGCATGGGGTTGAATCTTTCCCTGGGGAATATAGGTGGGGGATTTATGGGAGGTGGCTGCTACAACCTTGGTGACGCATATCCGGACCTCAACGAATTCGGAAATCTGACCATCGTGCATGGCCCCCATACCTTCAAAATGGGAGGTGATTTCGGGATCCTTTGGCTCTCTACCACACGGTACGTACCCGCAGGGCCGAGCTTCAGTTTCGGACCAAATTTCACTCAAGGGCCAAATCCTGTAGTCGCGAACGGAACGGGGATAGGATTTGCTTCCATGCTTGCGGGCACAGGGGGCGGTAGCACATCCAGCGGAGGCCCAGATCAAATTCTCTCCAGCAAGTACTATGGAGCCTATTTTCAGGATGATTGGCGCGTAACCCCCAGGTTCACAGCAAATCTAGGTATTCGGTACGATTTTGATACCCCATGGATTGAGCGGCATAACAGATTTACGGACTGGACTTCTACAGCCACGTCTCCTCTCAAAGTCTCTGGCTTACCCCCATTGACGGGCGGCCTGGAGTTCCCGGGAACCAATGGACTGTCTCGATATGAATTCGATCCGTTTTGGAAAGAGATTGCACCTCGCATCGGTTTCGCGTTCTCTGCTTCCCCGAAGACAGTCCTTCATGGCGGTTATGGTATCTTTTTTGCTCCACTTAACGGAGCTGGCTTTAACGGTCTTGCCGTTCCGAATACCGGATTTTCTGCCACAACCCCGTGGGTAAGCACCCTTGATGGGGTGACACCCCTAAACACCCTTAGCAATCCGTTCCCACAAGGTTTCGTATTGCCAACTGGGAGCTCGCTAGGGCTCGCTACTCAACTAGGCCAAGGCGTGGTCGGAATGGCCAGGCACCGCCCAGTATCTTATGCGGAAGAGTGGAATGTTGACGTACAAAGAACTCTTCCCGGAAACATTCTCTTTGACATTGCGTATGCAGGAAGTCGCGGTATTCATCTCTACTACGACTACAATCCAGACCAACTGCCAGACAAGTATCTTGGGCAAGGGAATGAGTTGAACCAGCAAGTTGCAAACCCTTTTTACGGACTGATTGCTTCAGGAGGCCTGAGTAGCCCTACCGTGGCAGCGAGCCAGCTATTGCGTCCGTTTCCGCAATTTACGAGTGTGATTGAGGGCAATAGTTCATTCTGGGGCGCTTCTTCTTACAACTCATTGCAGGTGAAACTAGACAAACGGTACGCAAACGGGTTTAACTTCCTGGTTGCTTACACATGGTCGAAGCTAATGGACAACATGCCGGCGTCTGAAACAGGATTTCCTGGCGGATCCTTCGGCGGGACCTATCCGCAGGACTGGTATAATCTTCGCGCGGAGAGGTCTGTCTCTTCTTTTGATACGCCACAGTATCTAGCAGTAAATGGCATCTATGAATTGCCATTTGGGCGAAATCGGCGCTTCTTTAATCAGAGCAAAATAGCCAATTACTTCATTGGAGGATGGCAACTAAATGGCATTACATCAGTGATCAGCGGCACGCCGCAGGAGGTGTTTACAGCTTCTAATACGCTATTTAACTATGGTGGGGCCCAGCGTGCAAACTGGAATGGCAGGAATCCATCCAAGAGTGGGCCGATCTCAAAGAGGTTGAATGAATATTTCAACGTCAGCGACTTTAGCCAGCCAGCTCCCTTTACCTACGGGAATTCTCCGCGTGAATTAGGCGACTTACGTGCACCTAGATTCGTGGATACCGATCTTTCTGGCATAAAAAACTTTCCAATTCATGGCAATGTGACGGCGCAATTCCGGGCGGAGGCGTTCAACTTGTTCAATCATCCAACGTTCGGACCGCCAGATACTTCACTGGGCGATGGAACCACAGGTATAGTCAACAGTCAAGTGAATCTACCTCGCCAAATCCAGTTGGCCGTGAAAGTCTTGTGGTAAGACAGACGGGTCTTCCAGTGGACTCGCAGAAATCCTGGTGATCTGAGGTGTCGATGTTTACCTGGATTCAGAAAAGGGATGGCGTGTTGTGGGCCGTTCGTGCCTGGGCGGGCATAGTGGTTGCAGTCGCTCTCTCAGGCACATTGCTGTACGCGCAAGCAACAGACTCCGGCGCCGGAATAGCTCCGAGTCTTGGATCATTGCCGAACCTTACCGAAGGCTCAGAATCGCGTATGGTCTCGCCTGAAAATCCCACGGGGGGGAAAGGACAAGGCGCAATGGCGGTTCCCAGTCCATCGATCCCGTTCAGCGCTGCTGCTGCGCATCTTGGACAAGGCTGGAAAGTCCGGCCCTTTATCAAAATTGCCCCTCACAGCACGGAAACGATCATGGACGTCTCTGGGCCGGGCACGATTGAACACATCTGGATGGCGAGCAGTCCGAACTTTAGTGGAAACGGTCGAGCAACGGTGCTGCGTTTTTATTGGGACGGAGAGAAGAATCCATCCGTCGAAGTGCCGCTGACGGATTTCTTTGCCATCGGAAACGACAGGTTTGCGCCGGTCAACTCGCTCGCAGTCATCGATGTTCCAGCCTCTTCGATGAATTGTTATTGGCCCATGCCATTTCGCAAGCATGCAAAGATCACGGTGACCAATGATTCAGACAAAGAACTTCCGCTGTTCACCTATCAAATCGACTATCGATTGAGTGCTGTGCCTGCCGACGCGACCTACTTCCACGCGCAATGGCGAAGGGCCACGGTGAATCCTTCCGATCCTGTGTACACCATTCTGAACGGAGTGACAGGGGAAGGTCGCTATGTTGGGACCTTTCTGGCGTGGACGCAATTGTCTTCGGGATGGTTTGGTGAAGGTGAAGTGAAGTTCTATATCGACGGGGACACGAAATTTCCCACCATTGTAGGTACGGGTACGGAGGATTACTTTGGCGCCGATTATGGTTTCCCTGCGCTATATTCCACCGCGTATGTCGGGAACGTTTTGAACCCCAAAAGCAACAGTCCAGACGGTGGCCCTCCGCAGCATAGCCTGTATCGCTGGCACATCGTGGACCCGATCAGCTTCCATAAAAATTTAAAAGTGACAATTCAGGATCTAGGGTGGTACCCGAATGGAGTCTATCAACCAGAGGGAGACGACATTGCATCCGTTGCATACTGGTATCAGACGGAGCCTCATACGCCGTTTCCTCCTTTTCCGCCTTTGTCTGAACGCTGGCCTCGATAGAAGTCTCGGGTCCTGTCTTACCGATCGCGATTGATTGCACCTCCAGAAACTCTTGAAGTTCGCACCGGCTACACTTTTCCTGCAGGTACTGCCATGACGATTACCCGACGGGATTTACTGGCGCGAGCACTTGCAGGCGGGACCGCTCTTTATATGTTTCACAGATTGCCTGTGTGCGAGGCTTTCGCGAAGCCGACGGCGCAGCAGGTCGCGGAAGATCCGCGACGCCCGCAGTTTCATCTCCTACCGGCGGCCAACTGGATGAACGATCCCAACGGCCCCATCTATTGGCGTGGAAAATATCACATGTTTTACCAGTACAATCCCAACGGCGCGTACTGGGGAGATATGCATTGGGCGCACGCCACCAGTCCTGACATGATCCACTGGACACACCTGCCGATTGCACTGTCGCCCACTCCCGGCGGTCCAGATGCCGGTGGATGTTTTACTGGTTCGACTATTGTCGACGCGGGAAAAGTGACCGCCATCTACACCGGGGTGGTTTCAGTCCCTGAGAATCAAGCGACCATCCGTGGCGGACCGAATCGTTTCCGCGAAAGTCAGTGCCTCGCGGTTTCCATCGATCCAGAGTTGAAGCAATGGTCGAAGCTTCCCAACCCGATCATTGATGCGCCTCCGGCCGGCATGCACGTCACAGGCTTTCGCGACCCTTCGCCATGGCGTCAAGGGGACTGGTGGTACATGACGATAGGTTCAGGATTAGCACTCCAGTCCGGCGCGGTGCTTCTCTACCGTTCGAAGGACCTGCGACATTGGGAATATCTGCATGTCTTGGTCAGTGGCGAGCCTGCGGAACGAAACGCGACGTATCCTGTGGCCTCCGGAGACATGTGGGAATGTCCGGAGCTTTTTCCGCTCGGCGGAAAGCATGTTCTGATTTTTTCAACCCAGGGCAAGACCCATTGGAAGGTGGGTGAACTGGACCTAAAAGAGATGCTCTTTCATCCAGAGAAGGGAGGCGTTGTCGATTATGGGTCCTACTACGCCGCCAAGACGCAGCTCGATGCAAATGGGCAGCGCATCTTGTGGGGATGGATCCTCGAAGCGCGTCCACTCGAAGAGTATCGTGCTGCAGGCTGGGCGGGAATGATGTCCTTGCCGCGGGTGCTGACTTTGGCGACTGATGGAGGACTCGAAATGCAGGTGGCGCCCGCTGTGCAAGTGCTGCGCGGAAGTCGACAAGTTCTACGGATTACATCCAGTGAGAAAAAAAACGCCACGCAAATCGGCAGCATGACAATTGAGAATTGTTGCGGCGAGATGCTCTGCACGTTCAAGTCGGGTACGGATAAGGTTGGCCTTTCATTACTCGGAACACAGCCGAATCGAAGTTCGACGGAGACATGGCTCACGCTGCAATACGATCCGGCGGCGCAAAATCAAATATCGCTGGACGGGGCTGCGATACCCGTGCAGTTGAGCGATCCGCATGAGCTGGAGGTGCACATCTACATTGACGGGTCCGTGGCCGAATTGTTCGTGAACAAACAAATCACATACACGAAGCGCTTCTACTATCCCGGCACCGATGCCCCTACGATGAGCCTGCGTATTCTGGGCAAAACAACGAATGTCTCCAGTGTGGAGATGTGGCAGTTCACGCCGATTTCTCCGAACCGGCTCACCACCTGATCGATGCCGCGCCCTTGGCCGTGAATTTGCCGCCGATGATACTAGGTGATGCCAACTTTATAGCGGCGCAACTACCCAAATCATTTCAATGAAGACACAAGAAGAACGCTGGTAAAAATCGGACGAACACTGTTCTCAAATCCTTCATTTGCTGCTCCACTCGGCGGCCTTTTCGGGCTTACGCCAGGCCTCCTAGTGCAGTGCGTCGTAAAGGATGACCATTATTACTGTAGCGCGTCCATACGATGGAGGACGACATAGTATGCGGTTTGCCGCGGCGGTTACCCTGAACTCGGAACAGAGACAAGCCCTGGAGCGAATGGCGCGAGCCGGGTCCATGCCGGCGCGACTGGTGGAACGGGCGCGGATCGTGCTGCTGGCCGCCGACGGGATGGAA
>JAJYSL010000001.1 GCA_021793595.1 Acidobacteriota bacterium | reverse complement strand
ACCTGGCCCGCACCAATCAACCCCATCAGCAAATTGTCAGCACCAAAGAGATGGGGAAACACGTCTTCGAAGTGCTGAACGAAATCATCGATTGCAACCAGGCGATGCACGCGGTTTAGTTCTTCTCGCGGCATCATCGATCACGAATCATATCTTTACCCTGGCACTGCATCCAGGCATCTCGAGCACAGTGAAAGAATATGGCAAATAAGAACACACTTTTTCAAAACATCTGGGACGCCCACATCGTCACCGAAACGGCTGGCGAGCCGGCCCTGCTCTATATCGATCTGCATTTGATCCATGAAGTCACTTCGCCGCAGGCCTTCGAGGGGCTGCGATTTGCCGGCCGCACCGTTCGTCGCCCGGATCGCTCGGTGGCAACGATTGATCACAATGTCCCGACGATTGCCGCGGATCGACTGATCATTCAGGACGCCATCGCCTCCAAACAGATTGAGACTCTGCGCCGCAACTGTAAAGAATTCGGCATTGAACTGTTCGATGTAGATTCAAAGCAGCAAGGCATCGTCCACATCATTGGTCCGGAGCTGGGATTCACGAAACCTGGCATGACCATTGTGTGCGGCGACAGCCATACCAGCACTCACGGTGCCTTCGGAGCACTGGCCTTCGGCATCGGCACCAGCGAAGTGGAGCACGTGCTGGCCACGCAGTGTCTGCCGCAATCGAAACCGAAAACCTTCCGCATTTTGGTCGAAGGCGAACTGCCGCCCGCCGTCACCGCGAAGGATATTGCGCTGGGCATCATCGGCCGCATCGGCACCGACGGCGCAACCGGCTACGTTGTCGAGTATGCCGGTTCCGCGATTCGCTCGCTCTCGATGGAAGGCCGCATGACGGTCTGCAACATGAGCATCGAATCAGGCGCACGCGCCGGCATGATCGCTCCGGATGAAACGACCTTTGCCTACCTCAAGGGCCGCCCCCACTCGCCCAAGGGCAAACAGTGGGACGAGGCCGTTGAACATTGGAACTCACTGCCTTCCGCTCCCGATGCCAAGTTTGATCGTGAACTGGTGATCGATGCCAAGGAGTTGACGCCTTTTGTCACTTGGGGAACGCATCCCGGCATGGTGGTGTCGGTCACCGGAGCCGTCCCAACACCCGCGTCGGCGCCGAGCGATTCCGAACGCCGCGCCTACGAGCGCGCCTTGGAATACATGGCGCTTGAGCCGGGCACAAAGATTGAGAATGTCTCGATCGACCGCGTCTTTATTGGCTCCTGCACCAATGCGCGGATTGAAGATTTACGCGCGGCTGCAAAAATCGTCAGCGGTTACAAGGTGAATACCAAGGTTCGCGCTATGATCGTGCCCGGTTCGCAACAGGTGAAGGCCGAAGCGGAAAAAGAAGGTCTGGATCGCATTTTCCGCGACGCCGGGTTTGAGTGGCGCGAGCCCGGCTGCTCCATGTGCCTCGGCATGAATCCGGACATTCTGGAGCCGGGCGAACGCTGCGCCTCCACCAGCAATCGCAACTTTGAAGGCCGTCAGGGTCGCGGCGGAAGAACTCATCTTGTCAGTCCCGCGATGGCCGCCGCCGCCGCAATCGCCGGTCACTTTACCGATGTTCGCAATTGGGAGTTTCGCGCATAACTATGAAACCATTTCACACACTTACGTCCAAGGTCGCGCCGCTCGATCGAGTCAATGTCGATACCGACCAGATTATCCCCAAGCAGTTTTTGAAGCGCATCGAACGCACCGGCTACGGAGAATTTTTATTCTTCGATTGGCGTCGAGGCGCGGACGGTGATCCGAATCCAGAATTCCCTCTGAACAAGCCGCATTATCAGGGCGCAGAGATTCTGGTCGCCGGTCGCAATTTCGGCTGCGGCTCCTCCCGCGAACATGCGGCGTGGGCGCTCAGCGACTTTGGCTTTCGCTGTGTCATTGCTCCCAGCTTCGCCGACATCTTTTATTCCAACGCCGCAAAAAATGGCATTCTGCTGGTCACGCTACCGGATGAGAAAGTGGCTCTGCTATTGGAGCGAGCCAAGGTCCCGGGCTACCTGCTTCACGTATCGCTGGAGTCGCAGACCGTGAAGGATGACCTGGGTTTCGAGGAATCTTTTACGATCGATCCCTTCCGTCGTTCGTGCCTGCTGGAAGGCCTGGACGATATTGGTCTCGCGATGCGGCACACCTCTGCGCTCGATGCGTATGAGAAGAAGCACGACGACGCCTACTGGACTGCACCAAGACAAACCCATGGAGTGAATGCGTGAGCGCCAACAGCAAACAAGATATGACTCATAATCCAAAACACAATAGCGTTCCCCTCACTGAAGGGCCGAGTCGCGCCGCAGCGCGTGCCATGCTGCACGCCATCGGCTTCAACCGCGAAGACCTGGCCAAGCCCATCATCGGCATCGCCAATACCTGGACCGAAATTGGTCCCTGCAACTTTCACCTGCGCACGCTTGCCGAGGCTGTCAAGCAAGGCATTCGAGACGCCGGCGGCACTCCCATGGAGTTCAATACGGTCACCATTTCCGACGGCATCACCATGGGTACGCAAGGCATGAAGGCCTCATTGATCAGCCGCGAAGTCATTGCAGACTCAGTCGAATTGGTGGCACGCGGAAATCTTTTCGACGGCTTAGTCGCCATTGCGGGTTGCGACAAAAACATGCCGGGCACCGTGATGGCGCTGGCTCGTCTCGATATCCCCTCGCTGATGCTCTACGGCGGCTCGATCGCGCCGGGTCATCTGCACGGAAAAGATCTGACGGTGCAGGATGTATTTGAGGCACAAGGCTCCTTTGCCGCTGGCAAGATCGATGCCTCGGAACTAAAGGCCGTCGAATTGAACGCCTGTCCGGGTGCTGGAGCTTGTGGCGGACAATTCACGGCAAACACCATGGCCATGGCGTGCGAATTTCTAGGCATCTCGCCGATGCATCTATCCGGCGTGCCCGCGCTTTCTCCTGAAAAGAATGCTGCGTGCCGTGCTGCGGGAGCGATGGTGCTGGAATTGGCGAAGAAGGATCTGCGGCCTTCGAAAATCATTACGCGCGTGTCGCTGGAAAACGCAATTGCCAGCGTGGCCGCTTCCGGCGGCTCAACAAATGCCGTGCTGCACCTGATTGCGATTGCGCACGAGGCAGGGATCGACCTCACCGTCGACGATTTCGATCGCATCAGCCGCAAGACTCCTCTGCTCGCCGACATGAAACCGGGCGGACGTTATGTGGCCACGGATTATCAAGCCGCCGGCGGCAGCCGTCTGCTGGCGAAGCACATGCTCGCCGGGAATCTGCTGGATGGCAGTCAGATGAATGTTTCCGGACGCACACTGGCGGAAGAGGCTGCACTGGCCAAGGAATTGGCCGGCCAGAAGGTGATTCACTCCCTCGACAAGCCATTAAAGCCCACTGGAGGACTTGTGATCCTCAAGGGAAATCTGGCTCCCGAAGGCTGCGTGATTAAGGTTGCGGGACACGAACGCCTCACCCACAGCGGCCCTGCTCGCGTTTTCGAAAACGAAGAAGCGGCGTTTCACGCGGTCGAGGCTCGCACTCTCAAACCGAATGACGTCGTCGTCATTCGCAATGAGGGCCCGCGCGGCGGTCCCGGTATGCGCGAAATGCTGCAGGTAACGGCGGCGATCGCCGGCATTCCGGAGTTGAGCGACACGGTTGCGCTGCTGACGGATGGCCGCTTCTCTGGCGCCACACGCGGTCTGATGGCAGGCCATGTTTCGCCGGAAGCCGCTCTTGGCGGACCGATCGCTGCAGTTCGCGATGGCGACACCATCGTGTTCGATATTCCCAAACGCGAATTGCGCGTAGAACTCACCGACCATGAACTTGCCACCCGCATGCAAGATTGGAAGACTCCCGCGCCGAATTCCCCTCGCGGAGTCTTTCGGAAATATGCGGAAACAGTTTCTTCCGCTTCTCGCGGAGCCGTTACGAACTATTGATGAAGAGGATGATCATGGACAAGCGTAAAAAAATAGCCGATACGCATCGCAACACACCCGACACCGCCATCTACACCCAGCCAACGCCGTTGACCGGCGCAGAAACAGTATGGGCAACACTCGTCGGCGAGGGCGTGCGCGATGTATTCGGCTATCCGGGCGGCGCAATCCTTCCGGTCTACGACGCGCTGCGGAAATTTCCCGTGCGACACATTCTGGTTCGTCATGAACAAGGTGCATCCCATATGGCCGACGGCTATGCCCGCGCTTCCGGCCGCGTGGGTGTCGCCATGGCCACCTCCGGACCAGGCGCGACCAATCTTGTCACTGGAATTGCGACCGCCATGCTCGACTCAATCCCGATGGTCTGCATTACCGGTCAGGTTTCCAGCAAGGTGCTGGGCACCGACGCTTTCCAGGAGGTCGACATCACCGGAATCACGCTTCCCATTACCAAGCACAATTTTCTTGTGCGTCGTACAGAAGATATCGCACCTGCGCTGCGGGAAGCGTTTCGCATTGCGCAGTCCGGACGTCCTGGGCCCGTGCTGGTCGATATCACCAAGGATGCGCAGCAAAATTCCGCCATCTTTGACTTTGCCGCTGCTGCGCCGCAACCCTATCGCCCCCACCCAATGCTCTTGGCGGATTCGGCCTCAATCCGCGAAGCGCTGGAGCTGCTGCGAACCGCGAAGCGTCCGGTGATTTTGGCCGGCCAGGGAATTCTGCATTCCGGGGCCATGGAACAAGTTCGCGCACTTGCGGAGCGGACGCAAACCCCCGTCGCTTGCACCTTGCTGGGATTGACCGCCTTCCCCGCTTCGCATCCGTTGAATCTTGGCATGATGGGCATGCACGGTGAAAGCTGGGTGAACCATGCGATTCAGCAGGCGGATTTACTGATCGCCTGCGGCATGCGCTTTGACGATCGCGTCACCGGCTCGCTTTCTACCTACGCACCCAACGCAAAGAAAATTCACATTGAGATCGATCCGGCAGAGATCAATAAAAATGTTCGCGTCGATGTCGGCTTGATTGGAGACTTAAAGGAAATTCTGGAAACCTTGTTGCCGCGTGTACCAGGTCGTGACGGCGCCGCATGGCTGCATGCCATTTCTGCCATGAAGGGCGACGCCTCCGTGCATGACATTCAGCAGTTGCCAGACAACGGACACCTTTATGCTGCGCACGTCATCAACGATATCTGGCGCGTCACCAACGGAAACGCAATCGTCGTCACCGACGTCGGTCAGCACCAGATGTGGGAAGCACAGTATTACAAACATGACAGCCCGCGTTCGTTGATTACCTCCGGCGGTCTGGGCACGATGGGCTTTGCGCTGCCAGCGGCGATCGGTGCCAAGCTGGCTTGTCCGGAAAAGGAAGTCTGGGTCATCGCTGGCGATGGCGGTTTCCAGATGACATGTCCCGAGCTGGCGACCATTGTGCAGGAGAAGTTGAAGATCAACATCGCCATCGTCAACAACGGCTACCTGGGAATGGTGCGCCAATGGCAGGAAAAATTCTACGAAAAGAACTACGAATGCACCCCATTGATTAGCCCTGACTTCGTCAAGCTTGCGGACGCGCATGGAATTCATGGCGTCCACGTGAACCGCCGTGCCGACGTGATCTCCACGGTCGAAACCGCGCGCCAGCATCCGGATGCATTCCTCATCGACTTTCATGTGGAGCAGGAAGATTCTGTCTATCCAATGATCGCCCCCGGTGCTGCACTGCATGAGATGATTCGACGCCCAAAACATAACCCGCTGGTCGAAACAGCGACGGAAGAGTAGGAGCCTGAATCCATGTTGCATACCTTTGTAGCGCTGGTCGAGGACAAAACGGGATTGCTGGCTCGCGTAACATCCCTGTTTCGGCGACTGAACGTCAACATTATTTCACTGACCGTCGGTGGCACAGAAACGGCAGGTGTTTCGCGGACCACCATCGTCGCCGAAGCGGCGGAAGATCGCGCTCCACGCATTATGGCGTCTCTGTACAAACTCGAGGGCGTGTTAGACGTGGATGATGTGGGGCGCCACTCCGCTGTCATTCGCGAACTGGCGATGTTGAAAATCGCCGCCGATCAAACCACGCGCTCCGATCTATTCCAGCTGGCGGAGGTCTTTCGTGCCCGCATTGTCGATCTGGCTCCGGAATCGCTGATGCTGGAAATTACCGGCAGCGCCAGTAAAATTGAAGGACTGGTGCAGATCCTGGTCCAGGGAAACTACCGTATTCTTGAAATGGCGCGTACCGGACGCATGGCAATGCGACGCGGACATCACACCAGCCGCGTGCTGGAAGCGCTCGGCGACACTACCCCGCGCATCGATCCAAAGACGTTTCCAGGTGTTTTGAGACACGAATCGCCTGACCTGCTTGAAGACGAAAACCACGCATAATTCACCCACACGGAGAGAGACGATATGGCGAAAACCTACCACGATGAAGATGCAGACCTGACATTGATCCGGCAAAAGAAGGTGGCCATTATCGGCTACGGCTCCCAGGGCCATGCGCATGCGCTCAACCTGAAAGACTCAGGAGTTGAGGTTCGCATCGGGCTGCCCGAAGGCAGCAAATCAAAAGCCCGCGCCGAAAAGGTGGGCCTGCAGGTGATGACCACTGCGGATGCGGCAAAATGGGCGGACGTCATTATGATGTTGACGCCGGACCAGACGCAGGGAAAAATCTACGCCGACTCCATCGCGCCCTACATGACGCCCGGAAAAACACTGATGTTCGCGCACGGATTTAATATCCGCTACGGCACCATTCATCCGCCCGCCACGGTCGACGTCAGCATGGTTGCCCCGAAAGCCCCGGGCCATCGCGTGCGCGAAGTGTTTGTCGAGGGCGGCGGAACCCCTGGCCTGGTTGCGATCCATCAGGATGCCAGCGGCCAAGCGCTTGCATTGGCGCTCTCCTATGCAAAAGGAATTGGCTGCACTCGCGCCGGCGTGATTGAAACCACGTTCAAAGAAGAGACTGAGACCGACTTGTTCGGTGAGCAAGCCGTGTTGTGCGGCGGCGTCAGCGCGCTGATCAAAGCGGGCTTTGAAACCTTGACCGCAGCCGGCTACCAACCCGAAGTAGCCTATTTCGAGTGCATGCATGAGCTGAAGCTGATCGTCGACTTGATCTATCGCGGTGGCCTGGCCTATATGCGCCACTCCATCTCCGACACTGCGGAGTATGGCGACTACACTGCCGGACCGCGCATCGTGACCGATCAAACCCGTGCCGCGATGAAGCAGTTGCTAGCCGAAATCCAGGATGGAACCTTCGCGAAAAATTGGCTGAACGAAAACGCGACCGGTCGGAAATGGTTTGAGGAGCAGCGCCGTAAAGAAGCGCAGCACTCCATTGAAAAAACTGGCGCCCCACTGCGTGCGGCCATGCCATTCCTCGATCCTGTCACGGTAAAAGACGGCGCAGTCGAATCGGCAGAAAAGCCGGTGCCTGCAACCGTAGGCGCCTAGCGCGGCGATTCTCTATTCATGACTCGATGAGGCGTGCATCTCCGAAAGCGCGCCTCGCAGAGTTCCACTGCATCGCATCATTAGCCACAGAATTTTTCATTCCGTCGCAACATGGCGCTTGTAATCTAAAGTGATCTATTCTGTGAGCTACCGCTATGGCCTCTCCGACGCAATTGATCGCTTTACCGACGGATTTGCCCCCGGGGGTCTCCATTCTCCACACTCCGGAGCCTCAAGTTCTGGAGGCGCTGCGACGCGTCCCCCAACTGGATGGTTTGACCGACGCAGAATATCTTTGGTTGATTCAGCATAGTTGGGAATTCGCCGCTCCGGCGGGAACACGCCTCTTCAGTGATGGGGATGCAGCGACCCATATGACCATCCTGCTTGCCGGTGAGATTCAAGTGCGACGGCAGAATGCAGCACACGGTAGTCTGTTTATCGGACGATCCGGTCAAATCACCGGAGTGCTTCCCTTCTCCCGCATGAAGACCACTGGCGGCAGCGGCTATGTGTCTGAAGCGCTATGGGCGTTACAAGTTCCCCGGGATCTGTTCCCGCAGATGCTGGTCGCCATTCCATCCATGGGGCAGCGCTCCGTGTCGATCCTGCTGGACCGCGTTCGAGAAGTCACCCGCTTGGAGCAGCAATCGGAAAAACTAAGCGCCCTGGGAAAGCTCGCCGCCAACCTGGCGCACGAGTTGAATAACCCCGCGAGCGCTGCGCAACGCGCCAGCAGCAATCTGATGGAAGAGTTGCGCGCCTACGGAAAAGTCAGCTTCGAGGCGGGAAGGCTCTGCCTGACGAATGAGCAGGAAGAACGCTACATGGAGTGGAACCGCAATATCCGCTGCGCCATCGAAGGCCGGACCAGGCCGCAGAATCCTATCGAAGCCGGCGCGCTGGAGGAACGACTGAATCGTTGGTTGGAACCGCGCAAGTTATCCAACCCCTGGACTATCGCTCCCGTTTTTGCAGAGGCAGGCGTGGAGCCCGAAGAACTGGCGGTGCTGGATACGTTCCTGGATGTTGAAGCTGCCAACGTCGCGGTGACTCACTTCGCGTCCACCCTCCGCGCTGAAAGCATGACCGGAGCGGTGCTCGAATCGACGGCCAGAATATTCGACCTGATTCGCGCCATCCAGCAGTACTCCCACATGGACCAGGCTCCGCTGCAGGATATCGACCTGGCGCAGTCGCTGGAAAATACGCTGACCATGCTGCATTACAGAATGAATCACGTAAAGGTCCTGCGCGAGTTTGATCCTGACCTGCCCCGCATCGCCGCCAACGGAAGCGAACTGAATCAGATTTGGATGGCCCTGCTGGAAAACGCTCTGGACGCGATGCACGATCGTGGAACCATCCGCGTCACCACGCAAAATGCTGGCGACATGGTTCGAGTCGAAATTTGGGACGACGGTCCAGGGATTCCGCCGGAACTGCATAGTCGGATTTTTGAGCCGTTTTTTACGACCAAACCACCGGGGAGAGGCGCTGGGTTGAGCCTCGATACAGTCAATCGAATTCTGAGTCGCTATCGTGGATTTATCAATCTGGAATCGAAGCCAGGATCCACGTGCTTCCAGATCAGAATTCCGTTACAACAGGCCGGAGCCTACTAAAGCACGCTAACGAGTTTACTTTTCGATCTCCACTCCTCGCCAGAACGCGACATGATTTTTGATCGCGCGAGCGGCCGGTTTGGGATCGGGGTAATACCACGCAGCGTCCGAGTTTTCCTGTCCATCGACCAGGATCGTGTAGTAGCGCGCCTGTCCTTTCCACGGACAAGTTGAGATGGTCGAACTGGAGCGAAAGTACTCACGATCGATCGAATCGTGCGGAAAATAGACATTCCCTTCGACCAGTTGCGTTTTATCACTCTCTGCCAATACTTTGCCATTCCAGACTGCTTTCGCCATAGATTCGCCTAAAACTCCTTCATCTACAACAATATCAGATACGTCGGCATCGGGTGCGACCTGCACCGACGTCACAGCCGCACGCGAAAAGAGGACGCACCGAAGCACGCCCTCTTTATAAAACTACAATTCAGCCCCGCCATGCTCAGCGAATGCAGCGATTACATGCTGCTTGCGCTGCCCGACTTCTTTACTGAATCGATGTGGATGCTGTTATTCGTGGAGTCGACAGTCGCGACCACCTTTACCTTGTCGCCGTAGTAATTCTGAACGGCGCCGGTATTGTCGATGGCCCAAACTTTATTCTTGGAGTCGACAAAGACCGCCTTTTGTCCTGACTTGATACAACTCTTCACACATTCCGGCGTGTGCATGGACGCACCACACTTGGAATCACCAATCCAGCCAGTGAGTTTGTGGGTCTTGGCTGTCTGTGCGCCGGCAAACGCTGTCATGCTTACGAGAGCTAATACAAATGCGATTCGTTTCATTGTTGACTCCTCAAAACTTTCTTCCCCGTGGGGGTCTATCTACCAGCAAAATAGTTGTACCTGCCCGCTTGATCGAATGGCAAGCGCCTGTGCGCTCCTGCCAACAGAGATGGGCATGATTTTCAGCGGGACAGCATTGGAAATGGTGGAACCGATTAGGTCGCGCTTTCCTGAATCGTCTTCAGCCTGGCGTTAAACCTATCCCGAGCCATCGGGTAATTCTCAATCATCTGCGCGGTTTGCCGCATAAACGGGAGACCGGTCTTCGACGCATAGACGTCGCGGAATGCGTGGAGCTTGGCGAAAATAAAAATTCCCTCACCGTTCGAATCCAGGTAGAGATCTGACTTGACCGCCCCATGAACCACCAGCGAAGCCGCCATCTCCCAATAGCTGATCACCTGGCGAAAATAGGCATTTTCCTGGCTCTCGGCGCCCTGCAGCACCGAAAGAAATTCCTCCGGTGTTTTTGGATTGAATTCAAACACAATCCAATGGCGCGCTTTGCGCAACACTTCCTCTCGACGAAGGTCATACAGCTTCAGAATAATATCCGCGTCGTTATGAGTTGCGATCTGACTTTCCATCCCTCTTCACTTTCCTGCTAGGTCGATTGTACGGGCTGTCGGCCAATCACATTTTTCTACAGCGCAAGATAGAGTTACGCGACTGTCGCAGCTGCGGCTTCAACCGGTTTTTCTTCCGGCTCGCGCGCATCGCCGATGCGTTCTTCGTAGTGGCACACCACTGTCTTCGCGGCTGCCGTGGCCTTGTCTTCCTGATTTTTCTTTCCTCGTCCTTTGCCGCGCTTTTCTTCCGCCGCGGCTTGCTTCTCGTTATTCGGACAAATCAGGTAGACGCCCGACTTCAGCGACTTCTCCAGCAAATACGGACTGCCGCACTCCGGACACGACTGTGGAATCGGCTTCAGGTTTGAAGTAAAATTGCACTTGGGATAATTCGTACATCCGTAGAAGAAATTCCCTCGCCGCGCCTTGCGCTCTGCAATATCTCCAGTGCCACAGATCGGACACTTTACTCCTGTCAGGTTCTGCTTGATGTACTTGCATTTTGGATAGCCGCTGCAACTCACGAACTCGCCATACTGCCCAGTCCGCAGCACCAACTGCATGCCGCACTTCGGGCAAGTCTCATCCAGCGGCACCGCAGGCTTCTGCTGTTGTTTGTGAGTCAGCTTGCGAATCGTCTTGCAGGGCGGATCTTCGTTATATCCCGGACACGCCATGAACTGACCGAAGGGTCCGTTCCGCAACACCATAACTCTTCCGCAGTTCTCGCAGAACTCTTCCTCCGCTTCCGCTCCCTGCGCTTCCGCAGCCTGCAGGTTGGGCTTCCCTTCATAATTCTCGCGGGTGAATTTGCAGCTCACCTGCTCCACCACCAGCTTGCGGTCAGGAGCCGCAACTCCCGCTAACCCAGTTTCGAGCTCTTTTCTGTTCTTCACGGTGATAGCCGCTGGCGCAATCCCAGCGCCGCCCGTCGTCTTCACCGTCATCGGATATTCGAGCTTGCTTTCAATCTTCTTGATCGCCTTCTTTGCATCCTTCTCCCACGCGGAGCTGGCAATCGTGACCGGCTTCTTCTTGTCATACGCAGAGCAAGCATAGAACGATCCGAATTTGCCCCACTTCAACACCAGCGGCGCGCCGCACTCCGGACATTTCTCCGTCGTCGGCTGTTCCATGCGCTTGATGTCTTCCATGTTTTTATCGGCCACTTTCAATTCTTCCTGAAAGTATCCATAGAAGCCGCGCAGCAAATCCGTCCATTTTTCTGTGCCGTCTTCAACCGCATCCAGTTCCACTTCCAGCTTGGCCGTGTACGCCGGATCAAAGATGTAAGGGAAATTCTTCACCAGCAGATCGTTCACCACCTGCCCAAGCTCAGTTGGATAAAACTTGCCCGATCCCTTCGGCGGAACCTTAACGGCGTATTCCCGATCCTGAATCGTGCTGATGATGGAGGCATAAGTCGAAGGCCGGCCAATACCGCGCTCCTCCAGCTCTTTCACCAGGGAAGCCTCATTAAAGCGAGGCGGCGGTTCCGTGAAATGCTGCTCCGGCTTCAGCTGTTTCAGGTTCAGCGCCTGCCCATCATTCAGTTCCGGCAAGCGATTGCTCAGCGCCTCATCGTCGGCGTCCTTCGTGTCTTTGGCTTCTTCATAGATTTTCAGAAACCCGTCAAATTTCAACACCGAGCCGGTGACGCGATAGTCATAATTGCGATCGGCCTTGGCGACAATATCCACCGTCGTCTGATCGAAAACGGCCTGTACCATTTGCGACGCGACAAAACGTTGCCAGATCAGTTTGTACAGCCTGTACTGCTCATCGCTCAGATAACGTTTGATCTCATCCGGCGTCAGTTCCACGTTGGTGGGACGAATCGCTTCGTGCGCATCCTGCGCATCTTTCTTGCCTTTGAACACGTTGGGGCTCGCCGGCAGATATTTCTCTCCCAACTTTTTCCCGATATAAGCGCGCGCGTCTTGTATGGCATCCGGCGACACTCGGACAGAATCGGTTCGCATGTACGTAATCAAACCGACCGTTCCCTGGCTGCCGACTTCCACGCCTTCATACAAACGCTGCGCCACGCCCATCGTCCGCCGCACATTGAATCCAAGCTTCCGCGAGGCATCCTGCTGCAGTTTGCTGGTGATGAATGGAGCCGTTGGATTCTGGCGACGCTCCTTCTTTTCTACAGCGCGAACCTTCCAGTCTGCCGTCTTCAAAGCTGCGACAATTGCATCCGTCTCCGCCTGATTCGGCAGCGACGGCGCATTCACCGTCTCCACAGTGGCCCGTTTGCCATCGATGCCCATGAAGCGCGCGGTAAATTCCTGGCCCTCTTTGGCGCCACCCAACACCGGCGTCAGTTGCGCATCCAGTGTCCAGTACTCGACCGGTTGAAAGGCTTTGATCAGTCGTTCACGCTCCACAATCAAGCGCACTGCTACGGTTTGCACTCGGCCTGCGGACAATCCACGCCTGACCTTGTCCCACAGCAACGGAGAAATTTGATAACCCACGATGCGATCCAGGACGCGCCGCGTCTGTTGCGCATCCACCAGGCGCGCATCCACCTTGCCGGCATGTTGGAACGCCGCCTTCACTGCCTTCTGCGTGATCTCGTTGAATGTGACCCGCTGAATGGTCGCCTTGTTCCGAAGCTGGGGCTTCAGCTGCTGTTCCAGGTGCCACGCAATGGCTTCGCCTTCGCGGTCCGGGTCAGGCGCCAGGTACACGGCCTCCGCAGACGACGCCAGCTTCTTCAGCCGGTCGACAACCTTCTCTTTGCCGGGCATCACAATCAGCTCGGGCTCAAAGGTGCCGTTTTCCAGATCAACGCCAATTTTGCTTTTCGGCAGATCCATAATGTGGCCGAGCGAGGCCTCCACGATGAAATCCTTGCCGAGATACTTGTTGATCGTCTTCGCCTTCGCGGGCGATTCGACGATGACTAATGACTTTGCCATGCAGTAACACTTTCCTCTTCAAGTACAAACTTGCTTTGCGGATTGTTCAAGTGACGCGTTGATGGAAATTAGGTAACAAGTGCGAAACTAACACGGTTTCGCCGCACGACACCAGTGACCAGTGTCACAAATTCGATTTCATCTGCCCTCCATGGCCTGCCAAATCAATCGGCCTGGAGATGGAAATCGAGAACGCAGAGGGCTATGAAATTTGCTTTTCTAAAATGTCCTCACGTAATTCTTGCCCGGCATGGCGCGTACGCGTCCTGCCAATTCCAATTCAAAAAGCGCAGTGAAAATCTCCGATGAGCTCAACTTATCCTCCAGCTTCTCCACCAGTTCATCCAATTGCAATGCCTGGTCGGGACGGAGCGCCTCAAACACTTGCGCCTGATCTTCCGGCAGGTCGGGCAAATTCGGCTTGCTAAATAACGATGCATCAGACCCGTCGCAGGATGCAATTCCCTGTCGCTCCTCCACCTCCAAACGAATCTGCGTCGGCAACTCTTCCCATACATCTTCCCAGGTCGCCACCAGCTTCGCTCCCTGTTTAATCAACGTGTTCGGCCCCCACGAATTCTTAGACGTCACATTTCCAGGAACTGCAAATACTTCGCGATTCTGTTCCAGCGCGCAACGCGCGGTGATTCGCGTCCCACTGTTCTCACTGGCCTCAATCACCAGCACGCCGACACTCATCCCACTCAGAATGCGATTGCGAATGGGAAAATTCTGTGGCGCCGGAAATGTTCCCATCGGATATTCGCTGATGATAGCTCCCCCAGTCTCAAGGATCTGTTCCGCCAGCCGCTTGTTTTCCTTGGGATAAATCACGTCGATCCCGGTACCCCAAACGGCTATGGTTTTTCCGCGCGCGTCCAGCGCACCGCGATGAGCTGCAGTATCGACACCGCGCGCCATGCCGCTTAAAACGATCAACCCATGTGCTGCCAGATCGCGCGACAGCATCTCCGCCATGCCGGTCCCATACGGGGTCGGATGACGGGTTCCGACAACGGCAATTCCCGGCTGGGCCAGCAGCGTCTTGTCCCCGCGCACCCATAACAACGTCGGCGGGTCGAAAATCTCTCGCAGCCGCTCCGGATATTCCTCGTCCGCTGGAGTGACGAGCATTCCCCCGCCCTGCTGTACCAGGTTCCATTCTTTTTCCGCTTCCGCGAGCGATTTCCCGGAGGCAATCGACTGCGCAGACACGGCCGGCAAGCGCAGACCTTCCAGCTGCGTCAGCGGCAGGCCCAGCACACCTTGCGCGGTACCGGTGGAGTTCACTGCCCGCCAGATGCGCGTAGGACCCAGCCCGCTGGTCATGGTTAGCGCCAGCCAGGCCAGCCGCTCGCCGTCGACGAGTTGAGCAGCGACGGTTTGCGTGCTGTCAGCGGATTGTGCCGGTGTTTTCATCATCAATTTTATATAGATAAGAGACAGCATTTTCGCGGAGCAAGCTACCCCGGCCGAAAATTGGCTCGATGTTGCGAGAGCCTATCCGTGGCCGACTCGAATGTCAAGCCGAGTTCCTTCACGATCGCTGGCGATGCCCTCTTGTAGAACTGCAAATTCAACGCATTGCCCAGTCTGGATTTCTGCCTTCACGATTCACGGATTATTCATCGCCGAGTCATCATTCTGTCGCTGAATGTGCTGCATAACTAGGGCATGGGCGGGGCGACGTACGACACGATAATTCTGTCGGACATCCACCTTGGGTCCGAAGTCAGTCGGGCACAGGACGCGCTCGACGTGCTGCAGACGTACAGCTATCGCCGGCTGGTTCTGCTGGGCGATATTTTTTCCGATCTCAATTTTCGTCGCCTGACCAGCGAACACTGGAGGTTCCTTTCCTACATCCGCAAACTTTCCAACCCAAAGCGCCAGGTGGAAGTGGTTTGGGTCGAAGGCAACCACGACACCGGCCTCGCCAACCTGATGTCGCACCTGGTCGGCGTCCCCGTCTATAAGCGCTACGTTTGGGAGTACGAGGGCAAGCGGCATCTGGCCATGCACGGCCATCAATTCGACGGCTTCGTCAAAAGGAATCTCTGGATCAGTCGATTGGGCGAGTTGATCTTCCTGCAAATTCAAAAAGTAGATTCGCAAACGAAATGCGTCTCCCGCTTTCTCGACCGCATGAATACTCGCTGGCTGCTGCTCTCGGACAAGGTGGCACGCGGGGCTATCCATGATGCGCGCATCGGAAAATGCGAGCGCGTGTTTTGCGGACACACCCATGTTGCGCTGTCGCTGCTCTGCGACGGTGTCGAGTACTACAACTCCGGCTCGTGGGTCGACGCGCGCGCCACCTTCCTCACCATCAACCAGCAAGGCGTGGAGATACAGACGTATGCCGGCGGAACTCACCATCGTTATCCCAGCACGGAACGAGATTCAGTCCCTGCCGAAACTGTTGACCTCTTTGAATCAGCAGGACTACCTGCACTTGCCGGATACCAGAGTGTGCGTTGCTGATGCCAACTCCACCGATGGTACCGCGGAAATGGCGCGTTCATTCCCGGCCCGATTCCCCATCGAGATACTCCCCGGAGGTCTGCCGGCTGTGGGTCGCAATGCAGGTGCGCGTCGCGCTGCCACACCTTATGTGCTTTTTCTTGACGCGGATGTAGAGCTGAGTGATCCAACCCTGCTGCGCCGATCCGTCCGCGCCATGCAACGGCATCAACTGCACTGCCTCACGACCAACATTCGCTGCATCGATGGGAGTGTGGCCGATCGGCTGCTGTTTGGCGGCAGCAATGTCGTCCAGAAACTCTCCCGCTGGGGCCTGCCGTTTGCCACCGGCATGTTTATGATGTTCGAGCGCCAGGAATTCCAGAAACTCGGCGGCTTCAACGAGCAGGCTCTCTACGCGGAAGACTATTTGTTAAGCAAGCAGGTGGCGCGGAAGCGATTTGCTGTGATCCCCGGCACCGTGATGACGTCGAACCGCCGTCTTCGAAAGATGGGTCACTTGCGAATTGCCGGGATGTTTTTCCTCACCGCACTCAACTCCGGCAACCAGAGCTACTTCCTGCGCGATCAAGGCTACTGGGAAGAGTCTTAGCGCCAGCACGGTCGCTTTGATGCTCGAACAAAGATCACGCAGTCAGCTTCACCGGCTTGCCGTCGGCACAGGATTTATAAATTGCCGTGATAATGCGTTCATCCCGCAATCCTTCTTCGCCATTCGTTTTTGGCTCTTTGTTCTGCAGAATGCAATCGGAAAAATAATCCGCCTCGGTGGCAAACTGGTGCGGCGACGGGTTATCGAAGGCGACTTCGATAGGCGACTTACCCTGCGCTTTCCCAGTCAGTCGCAATCCCTGATAACCAAACGCCGGATTCAGCTTCAGCATCCCTTCTGAGCCAATCGCTCGCGCCGATCCGCCAATAAAGTTGGTGCCGTAGCTGGTCGCGCAGTGTGCGAGCACGCCGCTGGGAAAGCGAAATGTCCACACCACGTTTTCTTCCACTTCGTTGAACCTGCCATCATCATCGACTACGGACCACGAAGCATCGACAAACGTAGGCTCCTCGCCGGTCAGGTACCGCATCGCCTGGATGGAATAAATTCCGACATCCACCAATGGCCCGCCGCCCGCCATCTTCTTATTCAACCGCCATTCGCCGGGGTGAATGTTGAATCCATTCGAGCTGCTCATGATCTGGAGCTTGCCAGCGTATCCTTGTCGCAATAATTCAATCGCTTTTAAATTTGTCGGCTCATACTGGCAGCGATACGCGACCATTAATTTGCGGTCAGCCTGCTTACAGGCGGCAATCATCTGTTCGCACTCCTTTACGGAGTTGGCCATCGGCTTTTCGCACAACACGTGCTTGCCGGCTTTGGCGGCGCGAATCGTGTACTCCGCGTGCATGCCATTGGGCAATGCAATGTAGACGGCGTCGATTGCAGGATTGTCGTGGATCGAATCGTAATTCTGATAGTTGTAAATCGCGTTGTGCGGAACGTTGTATTCGTCGGCAATCCGCTCGGCCTTGTCGCGATGACCGCTGACCAGCGCAACCACCTTCGAATCCTTCGAGATTTTTACGCCGGGCATGAATTGGCCCATGGAAATCCGACCCAGCCCGACAATGCAGTAGCCGATTTTCTTTCCGCCCGTCGAGGACGAATTCGACGAATTGTTTTCCGCTTGCGGGGTTGCCATTTCACCGCCCATTGCACCCGTGAACGTTTCGCCAGCAAAAGCACCAAGCGCCACAGCGGAACCTGCCTGTTTCAGAAAACTACGTCGGGTGGGATTCATGATGCACCTCACAAGGAAGATGTTGATCGCAACCTCAGCAGCGCACCCGACCGCAAGACGGCGCCTACAGCCACTCTACTCGAGCCAGCGCAGCGGTGGGGCTTGCGGGAGTACGCCGGTTTCCGCGGCATAACGGAAGAATAGCTCCATTCCAGCCAGACAAGCTTCATCCAGCACGTAATAAATATGGGTTGAGAGATAGCTGCGAATCGTAGAGGCAGGGATGGCGATGCGGGGAGCCCATTCTCGTACAAGATCCTCAATGTGTGCCATACCTTGGTCGCGCGAATGAAGAAAGTCCTCCGTCACCTGCTGCGCGGTCAACTTCGCCGCATCGATCGCTTCTGGCCGCACTGCCCACACGGCCGACACCCAAGGCACTCCGGCGTGTTGCTTCCATACGTGCGCTAGGTCCAGGTATTCCAAACGCTCTCCGGTGCGCGCCAGCCGTGCGCTCTGATCTTCGAGCGCATGCAGCGCCGGGTCGCCAATCAGAATGGCGGCATCACAACCCTCCAACATGGCGTCAAGGTTCGGCTCATAAGGAAGAAACTCCGGATCCGTGTGATGAAACTTGCGGAAAATGATTTGTGCGTACGCGTTGGACGTTCGCGAGTCTGTATCTGCGGCGACGCGACGGGCTGCTCCGATTCCCCCGGGATGCTTGACGACAAGAACGATGGATCGCACCCGATCGAGCGAAGCAATGGTGCAACCGGGAAGAATCGCCAACCCTGGGGTGGTCGCATAGGCGGCAATCGGGATCAACCCGATGTCGGCGCTTCCCTCCGCCAGCTCCGCCGCGCATTGCGATGGCATGGCGCTGTGAATCTGATAGCGTTCGGCCAGCTTCTCCATCTCAGGTGGGTGCTCGAAATCCCACATCAGCGGGGCAGGATTCAGAAATCGAATGGCGGAAATGCGAAGGCGCTCGGTCACCGACCAGTGTAGCAATCCGGCCAAGCAACCGCCGGCGGCCGCCGCCAAGAACCGCCAGCCACGCGGAGGCGGCCCCAAGAACGCCAAAACGCCCGGCAGTTTCTGACGCGCGCCATGGAATTGACTTCCACAACACTGAAGTTTCCACTTGACTATTGGTTGGGCACGCGCAATACTGAACCCGCCACTTAACTATCGGCAGAAAGGAATACCTCAAATGAATGACCAAAAAGACCCATCCGTCATCCACAGCACTTTTGTCCTGGAGCGCAGCTATCCCAAGCCGCCCGAGCGCGTCTTCTCCGCTTTTGCCAGCGCACCGCAGAAACGTCGCTGGTTTTTCGAAGGAGGCAAAACTGAAGTCGAGAACTTTGAGTTGGACTTTCGCGAGGGTGGTAGCGAGCACGCACAACGGCGTTTCAAAGAAGGCTCCCCCTTTCCCGGTGTCGCCCTGATCACCGACACAAGCTTTCTGGACATCAAGCCGAACCTGCGAATCGTCACCTCCTCCACCATGACCCTGGGGGAGAATCGCATTTCCGCCGCACTGGTCACGTTTGAATTCATTCCAACGGAGAAAGGGACGGATCTGATCTGCACGCATCAGGGGGTGTTCTTTGAAGGCTCAGACGGCCCGGAAATGCGGAAGGAAGGCTGGCGCAAGCTGCTGGATAACCTCGAAAATGAACTGGCGCACTAGGGTGGCAATCCTACGCGTCGGCTCGTACCGCTGTACCTCGCCGGTACAGCCGATCACTCCTTCATGCACCACCCCAAAAGGCGCTGGCAGACGATCGGCGCTTGCTGGCAATAACGGAAAGGCTCCCGGCTATGCCGCGTCCGAAGATCAACATTGACGGCCTGTTTCACGCGCTGGGAGACCCGACCCGCCGAGCCATTCTGGATAAGCTCTGCGAAGGACCTCTTTCCGTAACTCGGCTAGCAGCGCCGCTCGGCGTCACTGTGACCGCAGTGATGCAGCACCTGCAAATCCTGGAAGAAAGCGGATTGGTACACACAGAAAAGGTTGGAAGAATCCGCACCTGCCGCGTCGACACAGCGGGCTTTACCGCGCTACAGCAATGGATCAAGGATCACCGCACCCTGTGGGAGCGGCGATTGGATCGCCTCGGTGAATTCCTTGAACTTGATGAGGAGGAGTGACAAACGAGATCCGAAAAGCGCCGGTTAAATTTCCCAGCGCAGCAAACAGGTGCCCACGGTATACCCTGCTCCCACAGACGCCAGCAGGACCACGTCACCCTTATGCAGCTTGTTCTCTTCCCGCGCTGTCTGCATGGCCAGCGGAATGGTGCCGGCAGTCGTATTGCCAAAGCGGTCGATATTAATGATGACGCGCTCCCGCGCAATGCCCAGCCGCTCCGCAGTGGACTCAATAATTCGCTTGTTCGCCTGATGCGGGATAAAACAGTCCAGATCGCTGCCGTGAATGCCATGGCGCGATAACAACGCTTCCGTCGCTTCTGACATTTTGCGCACCGCAAACTTGTACACCGCCTGCCCATCCTGGTGCACCACGTGCATGTTCTTCGCCACGGTTTCCGCAGTCGGCGGATGCAGACTGCCGCCGCCAGGCATATACAACGACGCCGCACCGGAGCCGTCAATTTCATGCAGATAGTCGATCATGCCGACTTCGCCCTCTTCAGCCGGTTCCAGCAGGACAGCGCCTGCGCCATCGCCAAAAATAATGCAGGTGGCACGATCTTTGTAATCAATGATCGACGACATGACGTCCGCGCCGATGACCATTACTTTTTTGTGCGCGCCGGACTCGATCAGCTTGGTGCCCACCTGAAGCGCATACACAAAAGCGCAGCACGCGGCAGAAACGTCAAAACCCCAGACGTTTTGCGCACCCAGTTTGTGCTGCACCAGACACGCGGTCGATGGAAACATCATGTCCGGCGTTACGGTCGCAACGATGATCGCTTCCAGATCGTTCGGCTCGATGCCGCGCTCGGCCAGGCACTTACGCGCAGCTTCCACCGCTAGATCGCTGGTCGCAACGCCTCGATCCGCAATGTGGCGCTCGCGAATACCAGTGCGCTCCACAATCCACTGATCGTTGGTATCGACCATCTTTTCCAGGTCCGCATTCGTCAACAAACGGGGAGGCACATAGGTGCCAAGCGCGCTAATTTTTGCCCGGTACAGCGACCGCGGCCGAAGATCAAATTTCAATGAGTTGGCCTCGAATAATTCTTCTTTCTATGTTCACCGGAATTGCGTGCATACGGCTGGTCGGATGGCTGAACGATTAGCGCCGGGTATCCCACTGCACACGCATGAGCCCGTTGCCGTTGCTTCCTTCCGGACCTGGCGGGGTTGGCGGGATTGCGTCGCGTAGGACCCGGCACAGGTTCGATGATATCACTGCGCAACGCCGAATCGAGAGGCCACAAGCATTTGCTGCGATTGATAGAATAGAAGGTGTGAACAGTCTTGAAGTCAACGCAGTCCCAACCATCCCAGGGCAACGGGCTTCGCGTCCCCGGATCGGATTTGTTAGCCTGGGCTGCCCCAAAAATCTAGTCGACAGTGAAGTCATGATGGGCATCCTGTCCAAAGCCGGAGCCACCATCACCTCCGATGCCGAAACCGCCGATGTCCTGGTCGTGAATACCTGCTCCTTTATCGATAAGGCAAAGCAGGAGTCCGTCGACACCATCCTGGAAATGGCGCAGCACAAAACCGCCGGCAAAGCGCGACGCCTTGTCGTGGCCGGCTGCATGGTGGAACGCTATCGCGACGAAATTCAAAAAAATATTCCTGAAGTCGATGCAGTGGTCGGCACCGGCGAACTGGAACAAATTCTCGCCGCTGCAGGGCTAACCGCGTCGAAGCCGAAAACTGATTCTCCGTTTCGCATTTTGACGGTAGCTGAAGCGGCCGTCGCCCATCGCCCCGAAGGCGATCACCGCGAACAACACGGTCGGTTCTCCCGCGAAAGCTGGGATGGCGCCATCGCCGGCCTGCCGAATTATCTCTACAACGAGCACACACCGCGCCTTCGCACCACCGCGCGCAGTTCCGCCTACGTCAAAATTGCGGAAGGCTGCGACCACCCCTGCGGCTTCTGCATCATTCCGCAGATTCGCGGCAAGTTTCGCTCGCGCCGATTCGAGTCTGTGGTTGCCGAAGTAGAGCGACTCGTCTCAGAAGGCGTGCAGGAAGTTACGCTGATCGGTCAGGACACCACATGCTATGGCGAGGAATTTGGCATGAAAGATGGGCTGGCACAACTGCTCGATCGTCTGGCCCGGATTGACGGAGTCCGTTGGCTGCGTTTTCTGTATGCCTACCCAAACAAGGTGACACCCGCGCTTCTAGACACCATGGCTCGGCATGACAACATCTGCAAATACCTGGACGTACCGCTGCAACACGCCGCGCCCAATGTGCTGAAGCGTATGAAACGCGGCGGCGGCGCCGACATTTTCCTGAAATTGATTGAACGGGTGCGCTCAACTATGCCCGAGATTACGCTGCGCACCTCTTTCATCACCGGCTTTCCGGGAGAAACAGACGCCGACTTCGACCTGCTCATGGGGTTTGTCAGCGAGGCGCGCTTCGACTGGCTGGGCGTGTTCGAGTATTCCGATGAGGAAGGCTCCGCTGCTTATGCCCTCGATGGAAAAGTGCCTCGCAAAACGATCACTTCGCGCCAGCGCAAGCTGATGCGGAATCAGTTGCAGATCAGCCGCAAGGCCCGCGCAGCACAGGTGGACAGCGTGATAGATGTGTTGATTGAAGGCGAAAGTGAGGAGACTCCGCTGTTGTGGCAAGGTCGCAGCGCGATGCACGCTCCGGAAATTGACGGAAAAATCCTGATCAACGACTTCGGACCGCATGCATCCGTGCAAACAGGAAAGTTCTACCGCTGTGAAATTACCGATGCCCACGATTACGACCTGATTGCACGTGTCGTGGCATAAGACGAAACCAATTTTCTTCGATATGTAGCCGCTACGGCTACATGATGAGAATCTGTATGGCGAAAGAGAAAAGCAAGAAATTATCGACTCTTCGATGCCCAACCTGCGGCACGCTGGTATTGCAGTCGGACGAAGACTTTCCGTTCTGCAGCGACCGCTGCCGCCTCATCGACTTGGGCAAGTGGGCCAGTGGAGCGTATCGCATTTCGTCTCCAATCCTCGACCCGGAAGTGCTGGAAGGCCTGGATGAGATGCACCGCAGCGGGCGCGGCTCGGGCGATGACGAATAAATGACGCCAAAAAGGACTGGCTGGGCATGGACGTTGGCAACATTTTTCGGAGTGGGCTTTCTGCGTCCGGCGCCAGGTACCTGGGGCTCTGCAGCGGGTCTGCTATTGTGGCTCGCGGCGGCACACTGGCTTCATCCTTCTCCGATGAACCTCGCCCTGGGCACCGCAGTCGCGGCACTCCTCGTTTTGCTGGCGGGGGTTCCCGCAGCCGGCATCGTTGCCCGCGAAGCGGCTACGGAGGACCCCGGCTTCGTGGTTCTGGATGAGGCTGTCGGCCAATGGATGGCGCTCATTGCGGCCGGCACTCGCCCATGGGAATGGCTGTTGGCGTTCTTGCTGTTTCGCGTTTTCGATATTCTAAAACCGTCTCCGGCCCGTCAGTTTGACAGGATGCACAGCGGATTCGGCATCATGATGGATGACGTGGCTGCGGGCATCTACGCGATGGCAGTTGTGTGGCTGGTGAGACTTTTTTCCCCCGGTTGGCGATTTTAGGAAGCCCAATTCGGAATCGTCTGCCTTGTTGGATTTGGTGCACAGTTCGTCGATCCCTGGTGAAGCTTTCAACGTCCAAAAATTGGATCGCTGTTTCAATCTGCTGTACCGCGTTGGAGCGCGACGCACATGAAATTTGGAATCCACACCGCTGATACCGCCCCGCACATTACCTCTATCACTCCGCTGGCAGCGTTGCCCGGAGGTGAAGTAGAAGTGCAGGGCCGCAGGCTGGCGACTGAAGCCTATCGTCAACCGACTGCCACCATCGGCGAGCAACCATCTCCGGTCAGGATGAGCCGTGGCTCGAAAGTACTGTTGCATGTTCCCGAGGGCGCTATCTCCGGCAACATTCAAATACGCGTCGACGGACACACCAGCAATGCGATGCCATTATCCGTGGGCGTTGCGATTGCCGAGGAAATGGATCCGGTCGCCAGCCCGGTGGTCGATCTTGACGGCAACATCTACGTCACGTTTTCCGGGCAGCGCGGACAGCAGACTCCCGTTTCGGTGTTTCAAATTGATTCGGAATACCAGGTTCGCCCATTCGTCACCGGCATCGTGAATGCCACCGGGCTGGCGCTCGATCCGGAGGGAAATCTTTATATCTCTTCCCGCCACGAAGGAACCGTCTACCGAGTCACTCCCAGTGGCGCAAAATCCGTGTTTGCAGAAGGTATGGGGGTCGCTACCGGACTCGCCTTCGATCGCGATGGATTTCTCTACGTCGGCGACCGCAGCGGGACCATTTTCAAGATTTCGCAAACCAGCCAGGTCTTCGTCTTCGCCACACTGGAGCCCAGCGTCTCCGCCTACCATCTGGCCTTCAATGATGCCGGCACACTGCTGGTCAGCGGCCCGACTACCTCCGCCAATGAATCTATCCACGCGATTGAGCCGAACGGGGAGATTTCCAGCTTCTACACCGGATTGGGGCGTCCCCAGGGCATGGCGTTAGACGTCGACGGGAATGTCTATGTCGCCGCTTCCTTGCACGGCCGGCGGGGAGTCGTAAGGATCACGCCAAATCGAGAAGCCTCCCTGGTCATTTCCGGCTCTGGAATCGTGGGTCTGGCCTTTCTGCCGGAAGGCGATGCAACCGTGGCCACGCGCGATACCGTATATCATGTTGGATTAGATATCGTCGGAAGATTGTTGCATTAACGGCGTTTCTTCTATTTATGTAAAGTGTGGATTCCAGAAGGTTCGTCGCCACGGCAAGCTCAACAGCGTATCCATGCTTTTTTGGCAAACCAGTCACTGCAAATAGCTCCACAGCTGGCAATAGGTTCTCTCAATCACACCCATGCTCGCAGAAATCATTGCCGTCGGGTCGGAGCTGCTGACCCCCTTCCGTCAGGATACGAATTCGCTGTTCGTCACCGAACAATTGAATTCGCTCGGCGTCAGCGTTGTCTTCAAAACCATCGTCGGCGATCGCAAGGCGAACCTCGTCCAAGCCATCCGTCTAGCTCTCGGTCGCACAGACATCGTCTGCGCGATGGGTGGCCTTGGCCCCACTGAAGATGATCTGACGCGCGAAGCTGTCGCCGAAGCGCTGGGCGTGCGAGTTCGCCGCAACGGCGACCTGCTGGCGGCCCTCTACAAACGTTTCGCAGAACGACGCATCACCATGCCCGCCAACAACTCCAAGCAGGCAGACCTGATCGACGGCGCGGACATCTTGCCCAATGCCAACGGCACCGCGCCGGGTCAGTGGATTGACACCGTGGTTGGCGAACACCGCAAGCTGATGTTGCTGCTTCCCGGCCCACCCGCGGAATTGAAGGCCATGTTCGCCGCCGAATGCATGCCGCGACTGAAAGAAGCGCTGCCGCCGCGTCACATCGCTCGCCGCGTTCTCAAGATTGCTATGCTGCCGGAATCCGAAGTGGACGCGCGACTGGCCCCCATCTATACGCGCTTCACCGATGTCGAAACCACAATCCTGGCGCATGCCGGCGAGATCCAACTGCACCTGCAATGTAGCAAGGCAATTCTTGAACTGGCGCAGACCCGCGTCAATGAACTGGCCAGCCGTCTCGAGGAGGAAATGGAAGACTCGGTCTTCTCCTCCCATGGCGAAACCCTGGAGCAAATCGTTCTCTACTACCTTGAAATCCGCGGTGCTACCGTCGCCGTAGCCGAAAGCTGCACCGGCGGGTTACTGGCACAGCGCCTGACCAGCATCAGCGGCAGCTCCCGCTCATTTGTCGGCGGCGCGGTGGTCTATACCGACGCACTGAAGGTGGAGTTCGCCGACGTCCCGGAAGACATGCTGGAGGAAAAAGGCGCGGTCAGCCGCGAAGTCGCAGCAGCCCTGGCGCACGGAATTCGACGTCGCGCCCAGTCCACCATCGGTGTCGGCATCACCGGGATTGCCGGTCCCACCGGAGGCACAGAGGAAAAACCCGTGGGCCTGGTCTACATCGCGCTCGACGATGGAATAGAAATTAATGTGTGCGAGCGGAAATTTCGAGGCGATCGCGACCGGGTGCGTTGGTTCGCCAGCCAGCAAGCCCTCGACATGATCCGCCGCAAATTTATGTAGCCCGTAACAAGCGATCGACGCCGCTTCACTTCTGTTTCGAACACGGCTAAATCCACGCGGCAACCAACCGGAATCCGAACCATCCACGCGTGCGGAGAATCGAAGCTCGTTCGCTGCATTCGGAAGTTCATCTCAATTCCCATGGCCCGCTGCTACACTCGAACAGTACTCACATGACAGTGGATTTTATTGCAGCGGCGATTGCTTATTTGTTGGGGTCAATCCCCTTCGGCTATTTGCTGGTAAGGCTGTTTCGCAAGGAAGACATCCGCGACACCGGCAGCGGCAACATTGGAGCCACAAATGTGCTGCGCACCGGCTCCCGTTGGCTGGGCATTCTTACGCTGATCCTCGACATCGGAAAGGGATTTCTGGCGGTTGAGATTGCGCGCCATTTGGCCTCCGGCCACCACGCCGTGGTCGCAGGCTCCATCGCCGCCGTTTTTGCGGTGATTGGACACGTGTTCACGATTTGGCTGCATGGCAAGGGTGGCAAAGGAGTCGCCACAGCCCTGGGCGTATTTCTGGCGCTCGCGACTCTGCCTGCCCTTTCCTCTCTGATGGTGTTTATTTTCCTTACCCTGGCGACACGCTATGTGTCTCTGGCCTCCATGCTGGCTGCCGCGTCCTTTCCTTTTTGGGTTTGGATGGGAGAGCATATTTTTGGCATCAATTACGGTTCCGGGGCTATCTTTATTGCCAGCACTATCCTCGTTCCGGCGGTCATCCTCATCAAACATCGGAAGAATATCGAACGGCTGCTGCATGGAACCGAATATCGCTTCGGCAGCAAAGAAAGCTCGGCCGCATGAGTCGGATCGGTGTCATTGGTACAGGCGCGTGGGGGACGGCGCTGGCGCTCGTTCTGGCGAAGCGGGGCGGCCACAGCATCACCATGTGGTCGCACACCCAGAGAGTCGCGGAAGCGATACGCCAGCGCCACGAAAACAGCATCTACCTTCCCGGCCTTTTCATACCCGACTCTGTCGCCGTAACGACCGATCTGCAAGAAGCCGTCGATCAAGCTGAGATTCTGATCCTGGCCGTGCCCTCTGAGCATCTGCGCAGTATCTGTTGCGCCATGGCGCCGCTTCTCACCAGTGAGCAACTGATCGTCAACGCCACCAAAGGCATAGAGGACGGCACCTACCTGCGCATGACCCAGGTCATGGGAGAGGTGCTAGGCAAGTATGATCTGGCGCTTCCCTGCGGCGTGTTGAGCGGGCCCTCCTTTGCTCAAGAAGTGGGTGCGGGAAGCCCCACGGCAATTACGATTGCCTCCTGCGATCCAGCCATTGCGACTCGCGTCCAGGAAGAATTCTCCAGCCCCACCTTGCGCCTGTATACCAACGAGGATGTCGTGGGCGTGGAGCTGGGTGGCGCGTTGAAGAATGTAATTGCCATCGCTGCCGGAGCCACCTACGGTCTGGGGCTGGGCTATAACAGTGTGGCCGCGTTGATCACGCGCGGAATCGCCGAAATTACCCGTCTCGCCGTCGCCTGCGGCGGTCGGCGAGAGACCCTCGCCGGGCTCTCCGGCCTGGGAGATCTGGTGCTTACCTGCACCGGGGCTTTATCGCGCAACCGGCATGTTGGCGTGGAGTTGGGCAGTGGCCGATGTTTGAAGGAAATTCTAGTCGACATGCACGGCCGAGTTGCGGAGGGCGTCCGCACCACGGACGCGGCTCTCGGCGTCGCCCGCAGGGTTGGAGTTGAAATGCCGATCACCGAAAAAGTTGCCGACGTACTCCATAAGCAAATCTCGGCCAAGGAAGCCATGCGAGAATTGATGTCTCGACCCGGCCGGGATGAGTCATCTCGTTGATCCAACCGGATCTCGCCCCGGGTTTACACCGAGATCGCACCGAATGACATAACCCCATTGGCACACCAACGATCTCTCCCCAAAGTTTTGTTATCTTTTTTCCACATCTGGCGCATCCCCACGTAATATCTTTAAGAAGGGATTTGGTTACTTAAGGTATGGCCCCGACCCTACATCGCGGCAATCGCAGCCAAGTCAAGCGTAACCCGTGGCTCTCGGTGATTTACCTGACCCTGCTGCTTCCCGCAGCCGCCGGAACCATGTCCGTCGTGCTGGCTGCCAATGCCCTGCAATCCCCGATGTTGACCGACAAGGTCATCAAGTTGCTGTTGGCCGTGCTCGCCGCAGGCATGTCGGTCAAGTGCTGGGCGGTGACTTGGGAGTTTTCTCGGGACATGCGCCAGTTTCTCGAGACGCTGCAAGCGATTAAGCGAGGCGAATTTATTCTCCGGTCCGGCCGCGCCGGACTCCCCGAAATTGAAGACTTGGCTCGCGAATTGAGCGGGATGGATGAAAGCCCCGACACCTCCCTTGCGAAATGGATCCTGCTGTCGCGCGATCATCATGCCATCTTTGTTCGCCTGGTCGAGGCCATGTCGGCCTCGATGAGCACCAAGAGCTTTTACGCCCGCGGACACTCTGGCCGTGTCGCCGAGTATTCCACCTTGATTTGTAATGAGCTGGGACTGTCGCCGGAAGAAGGCATGCGGATTCGACTCTCCGCCTTGCTGCACGATATCGGCAAGATCGGAATGGATCAACAGATATTGACGAAGCCAGGTGTCTTGACCCCCGACGAGTTTGCCATCCTGAAGACGCACACCACGCGCGGTGCGGAGATGCTTCGCCCGGTGCCAGAGTTTGCCGATCTGCTGGCCGGGGTGGAACTGCATCATGAATCCATGGACGGCTCAGGCTATCCGTATGGGTTGAAAGGCGACCAGATTCCGTTGATGGCGCGCATCATCGCCGTAGCCGACACATTCGATGCCATGACGCACAATCGTACCTACCAGGACGCAATGGATGGCGCCTATGTGGTCCGGATTATCCGCACCATGTCTGGAAGGAAATTTGACGAGCTTGCCGTTGAAGCCTTCTGCCGTGCCTATTCCGCTGGACTCGTTGTGCTTCCAAAGAAGCACATGGAAGACCCGGAGCCGAAATCGCCGCTGCCCCCGGAACCTTCCCGCGTTCCTGTCCGCGCTTTGGCAGATGAAGCGCTGCAGTCCCCTTCTCTGGCCACAGCCGGAAGGGTTGATACACTGAAGGTGTAGTCCTTTCGCACACCTCATGCTGCAGTCACTTTTCAACAGCCCAGCACCAACACCCGGTTTGATGGACCGCATGAAGCAGGCGGTCGCGCGCACCCGCACCGTCCTGCAGGAGCGGATGGACGACCTGCTCGCGCTGGCGCGTCCAGTCGACGAATCTGCGCTGGAGGAGTTGGAAGGCACCTTGATCGCTTCTGACATCGGCGTTGCCACATCGCAGGAAATCATCGGCGCGCTTCGCCAACAAGCCTCCCGTCAGCAGATTCGCGATGGTGCAGAATTACGGCGCCTGCTGAAAGCTGAAATGCTGCGCATCCTGGATTCTGTCCCTATCCGGCAACATACTGTCAGCGCCAAGCCGGAAGTCATTTTGATGGTGGGAGTCAACGGCACCGGCAAAACCACCACCACGGGCAAGCTGGCGGCCTATTTCCGCAACCAGGGAAAGTCCGTCCTCCTGTGCGCTGCCGACACCTTTCGTGCTGCCGCCATTGAGCAACTGGAAGTCTGGAGCCAGCGCGCCGGAGTAGAGATGATCCGCACCCGCCAGGGCGGCGACCCCTCGGCTGCGCTCTACGACGCGTTGCAGGCCGGGCAGGCGCGCGCAATTGACGTGCTGATCGTCGATACCGCCGGACGGCTGCACACCAAGAACAACCTGATGGCGGAACTGGATAAAATTCGCCGCACGGCCCAGCGCTTTTCTCCGGATGCGCCGCACGAAACTCTGCTGGTAATGGACGCAACCACCGGTCAAAACGGACTGCAGCAGGCTCGTCTATTTACCGAGGCGGCCAGGGTTTCCGGTATTGTGCTCACCAAGCTGGACGGCACCGCAAAGGGCGGCATCGTGATCGCGATTGCGCGGGAATTGCAGCTCCCCGTGCGCTTTGTCGGCATAGGCGAGCAAATGGCAGACCTGCTTCCCTTCGACAGCAATGCATTCGTGGATTCAATGTTAGAAGGATGAGGACACCTCTCCGGCAAAACGACGTACAGTAATCTCCAGCAACCCAACCTGTAAAGGTCGCGAGGAACATGGCACCTACGGAATCGACTTCGGATGAACTTTGGATGGAACGTGCGCTCGGGCTGGCCGAGGCATCGGTCGGACTTGCTTCCCCGAATCCTGTCACCGGATGTGTTCTGGTTAAGAACGGCACCGTCATAGGCGAAGGCTTTCACTCCTACGCCGACAAGGACCACGCCGAGATTGTCGCACTCAAGCAGGCTGGCGCGGAGGCGCGCGGCGCCACTGCCTACGTCACCCTGGAACCCTGCAGCCATCATGGCCGCACTCCGCCCTGCGCCGACGCACTCATCAAGGCCGGCGTGACGCGGGTAGTCACGGCTGCGCGCGACCCAAATCCTCAGGTGAGCGGGCGTGGCCTCGATCGCTTGCAGGCTGCTGGAGTTTCTCTCACCATCGGCGTCAAGGAAGCCGCCGCTCGTCGTCTGAACGAGGCCTTTGCCAAGTTCATCCGCACCCATCGCCCCTTTGTCACGCTGAAAGCCGGGATGACGCTGGATGGTCGCATCGCACCTCCGCCTACAAAGGATCACATTCCCTCTGGCTCAACCCACTGGATCACGGGAGACCGTTCGCGCGAAGTTGTGCAGGAGCTGCGCCACGCTGCCGACGCGATTCTCACCGGCATTGGAACCATTTTGAACGACGATCCGCTGTTGACCGACCGCAGCGGGCGCCAGCGCCGCCGTCCATTTCTACGTGTCGTGCTGGATTCCTCCCTGCGCCTCTCGCTCGACTCGCAACTTGTCCGCACTGCCAGTCAGGATGTTCTGGTGTTCCACACACAACCCTCCGCAAGGCATGCCAAGGCCCTGGAAGAGCATGGAGTTCGCGTGGAACGACTCGATCCCGAGCCAGCCACAGGTCGTGTGCCGCTGCGAGCCGTCATGGAGCGGTTGGCGGAGATGGAAATGCTGAGCGTAATGCTCGAAGGCGGCTCGCAGATCAACGCCTCGGCTCTTGCCGCGCAGATTGTCGACAAACTCTACCTTTTCTACGCACCGGCGATTTATGGAGATGCGGCGGTTCCTGTGGTTCGTTCGCTTGAGCCAAACACCTACTTCGCTACCCGTCTGGGCAGCTACCATCTGCATGAACTGGGAGAAGATTTTGCTGTCGAAGGCTATCTACACAACCCCTGGGAAACCGCATAGAACGCGCCTGCGAACCCATCCTTCGCAGCCTTATTCTTAAGATTGGCAAGAGAAGTCCTGGGTGCCCCGTTCTAGCCCTCCTTTGGTTTGAGTGGGATTGAAAGGATCCACAATGTTTACCGGCTTGATTGAAACCACCGGCACCATTCGTTCCCTGGAAGACCATCAGGGAGTTACACGCATCACGGTTGCGGGCCCCGCGTCTCTTGTCCAGCGGCTGCATCCGGGCGACAGCGTGGCTGTCAGCGGCGTCTGCCTCACAGCGGTTGACATCAATCCAGATAGCAGTCTCTTCGTCGCCGATCTGGCGGCTGAAACCCTCGCGCGCACATCCCTGTCCCGCCTGCATTCAGGGTCGATCGTGAATCTGGAATTGCCCACCGAGGCCGGCGCTCCGCTGGGCGGACACATTGTCCAGGGACATGTCGATGGCGTAGGCACCGTCCAATCTCTGCAGCCGCTCGTCGCGGGCGCGCAAAGCTCCGCCACGGATTGGTGGCTGCGGCTGACGATTCCTGAAGAGTGCGTGCGCTATGTAGTAGAGAAAGGTTCAATTGCGATTGAAGGCATCAGTCTCACCGTCGCTCGGATCGCCGGAAATGCCGTCACCATTGCCATCATTCCACATACTTATACTGTGACAAATCTGCATACCCTAACCCCGGGAAGCCCCGTCAATATTGAGGTCGATGTGATGGCGAAATATGCCGAACAGCGCGCGGCCTCACCCGCGAAAAGCGAACAGCCCTTCGAACTAACCGTGGAATACCTGATCGCCAACGGATATTAGAACGGAATCCCTTCGGCTAGCTGTTCAATCTGATTGCGGGATGCGCCTCGCAAAAATATCGACACAGACAAGTAAGGGACCGTACAGCCTGCGGCCACAAGTCCCTCCTTGTTTCATCGTTCTCTGATCCAATCGACAGGCCTACATGCCGCCGTTGGAAATGTGCTGCTGCGCCAGCCATTCCGTCAGCTTCGGCTGCTGCTCCGCCCGCAGAACCGTGCAGTCGTGGATGGCATCCGTTGCGCGTTGCAGTGAACGCGCCGCCGCGGCCACCGGATGCGTCGTGAAGAACGTCTGCACTTCCTGGGCCTTGTCGGCGCTGCAAAAACTGCCGGTCGACTCCACCAGGTACCCACCCATCATCGTCGTCATCTGGGCATGCACCTTCTCCCAGTTTTTCTGGATGTACTCCCACGCTACTTGGCGGGTGTCGCGACTGCGAAGCGCAACAATAAAAAGGAAGATGGCATCCTGATTCCGTACTTGGCCGGAGGTCGCATAATCCAGCGCGCGGCGAACCAGCGCCGGATCATGGAAATTGGCCAGCGAGACTAACGCCATCTCCTTCACATCCGGGTTGTTCGACGTCTTGCTGAGTTGCTGCAATTGGTCAAACAAGTGGCTGTCGCCATTCTCCGTCGCAATCATCCCAGCGGGCCGCACCAGCGACGGTTCCACGCTCGCCTGGTCCGCAATGTACTTGTTCGTCAGATCTTTAGCCTGCGCAATAATCTGCGGATCGCGACCGATTTCCCCTAAGACGGCAAACAGCGTTGCCCGCAGCTGCTTCTTTTCCACCGAATCCGACGGAGAGATCTCTTTCACCCGGTCGTATGACGGTCGGAACTCCTGCCGCACCCAAGCCGCCAGCTTCACCCGATCCTCCGGCGTTGCGATGCGCTCGTCGGTGGCTCCGATGGCGCCAGCAAGGTTTCTGATCACGCCCGCGTTGGAATCGTTGTGCAACACTGCGGCAAGATCCAGATAGTTGCCAATGCCGCTGCGTCCAGAGCGCATCAGCGCCCACTCGTTCCCCGCAAAACCGATCCGCACCGCAGGGGACAGCTTGGTTTCCGCCATGCTCAGGATTCTGTTGTAGTCGGTGGCATCGTACAGCGTGCGATAGTAGCCTCGGTCGTTCGCGTTCGCGAAAAAGAAATCTGCCTTCGGCACAGGCAGCTTCTGCTGGGCCGAGCTAAGCAGCTCGCACTTGGGAGCAGCATCCGTCCGGAAGCAAACCGGCACCGTCCACGTCTGCGAATGGTCCGCATGCGTCTCAGGATCAAGGAAGAATCGCTGCTGGGAAACCTCTGTCGATCCGCCCTTGGGCGAGGAGAACGTCAGCAGTGGAACGCCCGGCTCCGTGATAAAACTGTCCATCACTTTGTTGATCGGCTTCCCGCTGGTTTCGGTCTGCGCATCCCAGAAGTCTTCCGCAGTCGCATTCCCGTACATGTGCGCTTCAAGATATTTGTGTACGCCTTGACGAAACACCTCCGGGCTCTCGTAGTTCTCCGTCATGGCCAGCACAGCGCCGCCCTTCTGATAGGTGATGCCGTCGAACATCTCGTTGATCTCGCCCGGCGTGTCCGCATTGGCTCGAATCGCTCGCGTCACCTTGCCGGCGTCGTAGTTCAGCACGCCATCCAGATCGAGCGCCTCGTCCTGCGACAGATTCCATTCCGGCTTCCATGCCGAAACCGCCTTCGATTCCATCCAGGTGGCAAACCCCTCGTTCAACCAGAGATTGTTCCACCATTTCATCGTGACCATATCGCCGAACCACTGGTGCGCCATCTCGTGGGCCACGTCAATGGCTACGTTTTTCTTCGCGTCGGTCGACGCAGTCTTCTCATCAATCAGGAACACGCTCTCGCGGTAGGTGATGGCGCCAAAGTTCTCCATCGCCCCCGCTTCAAAATCCGGGATTCCAATCATGTCCAGCTTCGGCATCGGATACTTGATGCCGAAATAATTGTCGTAGTAGTGCAGAAAGAATTCCGCCGCCTGCAGTGCGTAGGCTCCCATCTGCACTTTGTCAGGAGTCGCGCAGGTACGAATAGGTACGCCGTCGCTCTCTCCGGAAAGACATTGAAAATCCCCCACTAGAAACGCGACCAGATAGGTGGACATCTTCGGCGTGGTGGCGAAATGGATTGTGTGCTTGTCTGCGGTCGGGCCCGGCTCATCGGAAACGATGTTCGTGTTCGAAATCGCGGTGTCGCCCTTGTCGACAATCAGCGTCGTCGAAAACGTCGCCTTCATCGCCGGCTCGTCGAACGATGGAAAAGCACGGCGCGCGTCGGTGGGTTCAAACTGCGTCACCGCATAGTTGCGATGGGCCGCCTTGGACAAGTAGAAGCCGCGCAACTGACCGTTCAGAATACCGGTGTACTCAATTTTAATGGTGGCCGCACCCGCCGGAATTTCTTTTTCCACATGCAGCGTCGCCTGTTGGTCCGGCTTGTTCAGGATGACGTTCGCCGTCTGCGTATTGCCATCGGACGTGATGGTCGCTGTTTGAAACGCAATCTGCGCCGCATTCAGCGTGATGCTGTTCGCCGGCTTCCCCAGCGTCACGTCGATTTCTTCTTTACCTGTGAATGTTGCCGCCTTCAAATCCGGCTCCAGCGTCAACGAGTAGTGCTGCGGGGTCACATCCGTGGGCAGACGTTGCGCCTGCAAAGCAGATGGAGAAGTGAAAGATATGAGCGCTGCGCACGCCGCAAAAATTCCTGCGAATGAAAGACGGGAACAGGGATACAAGTGAAAGTCCTCCTAAAAATGGACATAAACAAGAAGCCGTGGACTGACAATACCTGGCACAAGTACGATACTCGCCGAACAATAGTTCCGTCACCTCGGACTCTCAGTCAACAGCCATCAGCCATCAGCCATCAAGCCCAGCAACTGGTGTATCAGGCCTCGCGATAGTTCAACAATATCAGCCCGATGCACACCAGGCACATCGGCCACATCCATGCAGCAATCAATTTTCCACGTCCCGAGCCGCGCAGTTCCAGCCAACGAGTCCACCCGGCAAAGACTGCGAACAACGCGATTGCAGTGTGGCTTATTTCGGTCAGCAGCTCTTCTTTCACGTTGCCCAGCGTGTGATTGTGGGTCAGCAGCAGAGCACCTCCCAAGGCACACACCGCAGGAAAAACCAGCGCGGCCTTCGACGATCGCAACCGCTGCGTTTGCACGCTCCATTCAAAGGCGACGAAGCTGACAATGAGCAAGACAAAGAGGCGGTGCTGCAGGTCCTCCGGATTATAAAAGCTTGCCCAAAAACCGCGCGGGCCCAGTGGCCACGCCTCCGGGTCAGCGCGTAAAAACAGAAAGAGAGCCAGCCCCAAAAACGCCAGAGGCCAATGACGAGCCCAGCGGGCGCGATCCCAACGGCCCAGCATCGCCAGCAACCCGGCCATCAGAACGACGATCCCGGCCCAATGATGGTTATAGTCCGACCACTCCCGCTCCATCTTGTTGTTGGCCGCATGGGCGTCGTCCGGCGACAGTGCATAAGTCTGGATGGCAGCCTTCATCGACTGCACAGGCGGTAAAGCTCGGACCGACGGGGTTGAAAAACTGGGCCACCGCGGCATCATCCGCGCAGAAATCTCCGGCAGCGTCAGACGGTTCTGCACCAGGTCGACTGCCGGCGGTTGCGCCGTGAGCGAAGCCGCCGCCAGGATAACCGTGAATCCAATCCCGATCTCCGCCTCCGAGAATTGCGCAATACGTAACAGCCACGGTAACAAATTAAATCGTTGTCCACGAATCAGAAGGAAATTGCCTGCGCCCAGCACCAGCACTACCGCCAACATCATCGACTTCGCCACCAGAACCACGCCATAGGCCGTCCCATAAACGGCGCTCCAGGACTGCGTATAGACCCATGCCATGGCGCCACCAGCAGCCACCAAAACGATCACGCTGGCCACCGCCAGGTTGGAATATCGCTGCACGGCGCAAACCGCCGCAGCGTCCTGGGCATCGCTCCCACTGCCGTCGGAGGAGATCAGCAACCACAGATACGGCATGCCGCCAATCCACAACGCCGCCGCCAGTTGATGCAGGCATGTCAGCAGCATCAACGGAATTTGATGTTGCAGGCGCGACGCTCCGTGGCTCGTCCAAACAGTTGCGAACATCACTGGCGCGACTAACAACAGCCAAGCAGGCTTACACGGCAATCCCAGCCGAGTCGTCAACAGAAAAATCACTGCGGAAAAGAAAAGCAGCAACCCCGCCAGAAAATAATTCGCTGTGTATAGTTCGGAGATGCCCAGGCCGGTGGTGCTCGTCAGCATCGCTGTGTCGAGCACCACAAAAAGGAGCTGAGATGTAGCCAGTCCAATCGCGCCGAATCGTACAAGTCGCAATGCGCGCGGCGAGAATTTCGCGTAGGTAGGTGAGGAGGTGATCGACTGCGGCAGCACCACTGTGCAGAACACAATGCCACCAATCAGCAGAGAGCCGAAGGCGAGCGTCGCCGCACGCAACAGCATCGCAGCCAGCGGATAATCACGCAGAAACCAAAGCAATCGAATCTTCCTCAGACTATGGAATCGTGCGACGCACCGTTCTTACTGGGTGGCAACGGTGAAGGCAACGTCACCACGCGTGATGTGACCGTCGCTCGCCAGCACCTGCCAGTGAATCTGATACTTTCCGTTTGCCAAGCCATGGGCGACCGCGTTCAACTCGGAAGCTTTGGCGCTGCGTTCCATTTGCAATGGCACTGGCTTCCCGGCTGCATCGGTCAATTTCACGGTGCAACGGCTGGTTTCAATCCGGGAATCGTAGTCCAGCGCAATGTCAACCTGATGATTGCGCACAACAGCCTGGTCGGCGGGAGAGGAGTGCACCAGCATGGCATGGGCGAATGCCGCTGGCGATCCAGCGAGCACCAGAGCCAGGGGTGCGGTCCATCCCAAGAAGCGTGCCATTCGTAGTGCCTCCATCTCTTATTCCTCTTCACACTGGTTCGAAGTATGCGCCGCTGCGTTGGCAACTTAAGCGGTCACGTGGATCGATGCTGCGCGAATCGATCGTCCGGAAATTTCTGCCGCCCGCATCTCAGCGTAGGACGCAGCACCCATCAAAGCCGCGCGACTTTCCAGAATGATGCGCACCGGCATGGTAGAAACTAGATCGTGCATGCGCCCCTTGTCGCAAAATCCGCGCATGAACGTGCCATCCCGCATCTTTTTCAGGATCTTCGGGGCGATCCCGCCGCCGATATACAGTCCGCCGTGCGCCAGAATCTTCAACGCCAGATTCCCCGCTTCCGCCCCGTAGATCGAGACAAAAACGTCCAGAGCCTTGGCGCACAACTCATCGCTGCCAGCCTCACCCAGCTCACCAATCACAGCATTCGGGTCTTCCTCCTGCATCCGCTGGCGCAGTGCGGGAGACTCCTCCATCTTTTTGCAGTCGCGCAAAAATGTATAAATATTCTTTAGCCCGATTCCGGAGCAGACCCGCTCCCAGCTGACATGGCCGTTCATTTTCGGGTCGGACCGCAGGTATCGGAATAGCTCAATTTCAAGGTCGTTGTGCGGTCCAAAATCTCCGTGACCGCCTTCCGATGCCATGGGAATATGAGTTTTCCCATCCCATATCAATATCCCTTCACCGAGCCCAGTCCCCGCCGCAATCAGTCCGCGATTCCCAACTTGGCTGTTGTCGCCCTCGCTCAGCGTAAAGATCTGGTCGAGACTAAGTTCGTCGATCCCGTAGCCATTGGCTTCCAGGTCGTTGATCAGAAAGATATGTTCAATGTGCAGATCGCGCGACAACTCCTGTGTATCCAGTCTCCAGGGCAGATTGGTCAGCTGAATCACATTCTTGCGGACCGGACCCGGCGCGCCAAAGCACGCTGCTTCAATTCCCTCGGAGTCCTGCTGCTCTTTTGGTCCTAAGAATTCGCGAACGATGGCTTGCAGATCTGGATATTGTTGCGCGGCGAACTTTTCATCGCGAACGTGTTGCAGGGTGCCTTGCTCGAACCGATAGAGCGCCAGATGCGCTTTGGTGCCACCCACATCCCCAGCAAGAATCATCGGCTCACTTCCAGCAATCCTCGTCCATCCGCGTCCGGCTGCGGCAACTTGGCGGCTGCGGCCCGATCCAGCAGAAAGCTCAACTCGCCGCTCTCCGGCTGAATCAATTGCGACGGCAATGTCTCGGGCTGATATGGACCCAGCAAAACTTCTCGTAACACTTCGGCTTTTGACCCATCCTGAATCAGAAAGAAGATTTTATCAGCATGGTTGATCACCGGCCACGTAAGAGTGACGCGCCACGGATTTTTGTCCTCCACATGGTTGGCGACCGCCAGTCGCATCATCTCATGCAGTGCTTCTGAGTCCGGAAACAACGAGGCGGTGTGCCCGTTCGTCCCCATTCCCAGCAAAATCAGATCAAAGCGCGGCAACTGCGCCCCCTCCAGCCGAAATCGATTGCGCATGGCCGACTCATAGCGCGCCGCGGCTTCCTCAGGCTCCAATTCGCCTTCGATCCGAATCACATTCTCTTCCGGCAGCGGCACCTTCGACAAAAAAGTTTCCTTCGCCAGTCGATAGTTGGAGCCGGGGCTATCCGGCGGCACGCACCGCTCGTCCACAAAGAAAATCAGCAGCCGCTTCCAGTCGATGCGGGTACGAAAAGGATGAGCAGGATCGGCCAGCAACTCGAACATAGGTTTCGGCGTGCCACCCCCGGAAATCGCGATTCGTGCAGCGCCCCGCCCGCGCACGGCCGACTCCACAGACGAAGCCACCCAGTCTGCAGCCGTCAGGCTCATCGCTTCATTGTTCGCTTCCACTTGATAGTGAACCTGTATCTTCTTCGGCATTCTCATTCCTATTCTGTCATCCAGTCCAGCTAGTGGCGACGCCATTCCCGGCCATCGCGGGCAAGCAACTCGCTGGCGGCAGCCGGTCCCCAACTTCCAGCGGCGTAGTTGGGGAAATCCCTGGGCGGATGCGCGGCCCACTCTTCCAGAATTGGGGTCATCAAGGCCCATGTCGCCTCGACCCCGTCACGATGAGCAAACAGCGTGGCATCCCCCATCATCGCGTCGAGCAGCAGTCGTTCATATCCATTCGCAGAGGAAACCCCGAACGCTGCCGCATAGTCAAAGTCCATCATCACCGGACAGCTCTGCATCGATGGTCCAGGAACTTTGGCGGCAAACCGCAGCGAGATCCCTTCATCCGGTTGGATTCGCATCGAGATAATGTTGGGCTGGATCTCCTCGCCTTTGCTGGGCCCTACATGCTCTTTGAACAGCATTGTTGGCGGCTGTTTGAACTGGATCGTGATGTCGGTAAATCTCTTCGCAAGACGCTTACCGGCGCGCACGTAGAATGGAACGCCCGCCCAACGCCAGTTCTCAATCTGAAATCGCATCGCGGCAAAGGTTTCCGTGTTCGATGCCGCATCGACCCGGTCCTCCTGGCGATATCCAACCACCTCCTTGCCGTCCACAGTGCCGGGGCCATACTGCCCGCGGACCGTATCTTCTATTTTGATGGGCTGGATCGCCTTCCAGACCTTTACCTTCTCCATGCGTATCGGCGCCGAGAAAAAGGAGCCCGGTGGCTCCATGGCAACAAATGAGAGCAACTCCATCACATGGTTCTGCACCACGTCGCGCAACGCTCCGGCCTTCTCATAGAATGGACCGCGGCCTTCAATCCCGATACTCTCCGCTGCGGTGATCCGTACATGATCGATATAATTTCGGTTCCAGATCGGCTCGAAAATTCCATTGGCAAAGCGAAATACCAGGATGTTCTGCACCGTCTCCTTGCCCAGATAGTGATCGATCCGAAAAATCTGATCTTCCGACAACACCTCGTTGATTTCATCGTTCAGTTCCCTGGCGGATTTCAGATCGTGACCGAAAGGCTTTTCAATGATGCAGCGAACAGTGCCGTTTTCCGATTTCGCCATGCCATGCGTGCCCAGTTGATGCACGATCTCCGAAAAATACTCCGGCGAGGTAGCCAGGTAAAACAGCCGGTTGCCGGCAGTCCCATATTTGTTATCGAGCGTTTCCAGCAACGTTTTCAGGCGTCCATATCCGTCCGGATCGTCGAAGTTCATGGCATGGTAGTTCACTCTTTGCAGAAAGTCGCGCAGATTGGGATCATTGGCTTCGACTCCGCCGCCTTTGATGATTCCATCCCGCATGTCGTTGACGAACTCATCCTGCAGCGGACGCCGGGCGACGCCAACGACGGCAAACTCGGCCGGCAGCAAGCCAGCCTGTTCCAGGTGATACAGCGCCGGCAGCAATTTCCGCTTGGTCAGATCGCCGGAGGCGCCAAAGATCACAACCACACATGGCTCCGGCACCCTCTCCGGAACGCGCGCCGCCTGCAGTTCTTCAGGAGAAACTGTTACTTCCGTCGTGACCATGCCTACTCTCCTTACGTGAGGGAAATGATTGTCTTGCCGTTGCCGATAAATTGCATGTTGCGGAAAAGCGACTCGTGCCGATCCGCTACGTCGATTTCTTTACCGCGTGGCCGCCGAACTCATTCCGCATGATCGACAGCATACGATCGGAAAAATTGTTTTCTTCGCGAGAGCGAATCCTGCGAATCAACGATTCCGTAATCACCGGCGCAGATACGTTCAGATCGATCGCCTCAAAGACTGTCCAGCGACCTTCGCCAGAGTCGGCGACATACGCTTCCAGGCCCTCGAGTTTAGGATTCTTCTCGAGCGCATCCGCAGTCAGATCCAACAACCACGAACGAACCACACTGCCGTATTGCCATATCTTGGCGACCTGCGTCAGGTCCAGGTTGAGCGGCTCCTTGTGTTTCATGATCGAGAAGCCCTCGGCGTAGGCTTCCATCAAGCCGTACTCGATGCCGTTATGCACCATCTTCACAAAATGTCCCGCACCCGCCGGCCCCACGTGCCCCCAGCCTTTATCGGCGGCCGGCGCCAGCGTCTCGAAGATTGGGCGCAGATGCTCGACCGGCGCCTTATCGCCGCCGACCATCATGCTGTAACCCTCCTTCAACCCCCACACGCCTCCGGAGGTGCCAACGTCGACAAAGTTGAATCCCTTGGCGGTCAGTTGCGCGTAGCGCCGCTGCGAATCCTTGTAATTCGAATTGCCCCCGTCAATGAAAATATCGCCCTTTTGCATGGAGGCTTCCAGCTTGGCAATCGTCTGGTCGACCGGATCGCCGGACGGAACCATGATCCAGACCGCTCGCGGCGCTTTCAGATTCTGCACCAGGTCGTCCAGCGATTGCACACCCACCGAACCGGACGCGGTAAGGTTCTTCACGGCGTCCGCGTTGAAATCGAAGCCGACCACTTTGTGTCCGCCCAAACGCAGCCGTTCCGCCATGTTGAAGCCCATTTTTCCCAGACCAATCAAACCAATTTCCATATGCTCTCCTCTTATCTAAAATTCGCTTGGATCACGCAGCTCGATCGGCCGTGACTCCCAACCGGCGAAGCTCCGCGATCACCTGCTCCGGGGATGTCATGCGAATGCCCTGAATCCCCAATTGTCGCGCGCCTTCCAGGTTCTCTTCGCGGTCATCGATAAAGACACATTCATCGGGTTGACGCTGAGAAAGATCGAGGGCGCATCGAAAAAATGCAGCTTCCGGTTTCCGCAATGCGATGTAGGCCGAAACAAGGTAGGCGTCAAACAGTCCGGAAAGACCAAATGTCGGGATGCGGTATTGCATCAACGCCCGCGATTCATTGCTCAACATGTACGTGCTGTTGTCTCGTGAACCCTGCGCCCGCTGCGCTCGAATAAATTCGATCATTCCCGGATACAACACCTGACTCACGTCGCGCATTTTTGCGAAAAATTCAGCTTCGGAAAATACCCGCGGAGTATAAAATACCGTCTCCCGCAGATACTCGTGGACATCGATTTTGCCACGCTCCCACAGGTCATTCGCATGGGGATGGCGCTGCTCAAACTCATCGAAGTTCAGGCCGAAATATTTGACCACACGCTCGCGCGCATACTCATCCCATCCATTCGTCAGCAGAACGCCGCCACAATCCCAAAACGTCGCGCGAATTTTCGCCATCCCAGCTTCCCCGCACTCCTTCCGGCGTTTTTTTTGCCTGTTACGCGTTCCACTTGTTCGTCATAAAGTGTGCTTCGATGGCGTTCACTTTATTCAAGCGCCGCACGAATCGCGCTTCGTTCGATTGAAAATGCGCACCCAAAAAGGCCGACACAACCTCATACGCCAATGCGGACCCAATAATGCGCGCTCCCAGAACCAGCACATTCATATTGTCGTGTTCAACACCCTGATGTGCGGAATAGGTGTCATGGCACATCGCCGCACGAATTCCCGGCATCTTGTTCGCCGCCACAGAAACTCCGACACCTGAGCCGCAAATCAGCACTCCGCGCTCCGCATTCTTGGCGTGCAACGCGCGACCCACGTACTCGGCGTAGTCCGGATAATCGGATGGCTCTCTATTGAACGCCCCCAGGTCCAGCACCTCATGTCCAAGATCGGCGATGTATTTGCGAACTTCTTCTTTCAGGTCAAATCCAGCGTGGTCGGACGCAATTGCGATCTTCATTTCTCTCTCACTTTCCTGCCACGGCAGAAGTCTTCCCTGCACGCACAACAATCGCCGTTGCTCTGCGGACTACGTTATCCACGTCGAATCCAAGTTTCTCCATGGCGATTTCTCCGGGCGCCGAGGAACCGAATCGGTCCAGCCCCAAAACATCTCCGCTATCGCCGGCAATCTTCCACCAGCAGATCGGACTACCCGCTTCGACGACCAGTCTAGGAACTCCAGTCAGCAGGACCTGTTTCTGATATTCCTCCGGCTGCGCCTCAAACAACCGCCAGCTCGGCATCGAGACAACGCGCGCGTGCAGCCCCTGCGACTCCAATGCAGTCGCCGCCTTCAACACAAGGCTCACTTCGCTCCCTGTCGCGATCAACACCACATCCGCGGAGCTTCCACCGTCGCGCAGCACGTAGGCTCCATGGCGCACCCCATTCAGAATGTCGTATTTTGCGGGATCAATGATGGGCAGGTCCTGCCGCGACAGAGCAAGAAACGAAGGCTTGCGGCGCTCCAGAATCACTTGCCAGGCGGCCGCCGTTTCATTCGCATCCGCGGGTCGAAAATCCGTCAGTTCCGGAATCGCCCGCAGCGACGCGATCTGTTCCACCGGTTGGTGCGTCGGGCCATCCTGTCCAAGTCCAATGGAGTCGTGCGTGAATACGAAGGTCGATGGCACTTCCATCAGTGCCGCCAGGCGCAGTGCGGGTCGCGCGTAATCGCTGAACACGAAGAAGGTCGATCCGTACGGTATCAGCCCGCCATGCGCCGCCATTCCATTCACAAACGCGCACATGCCGAATTCGCGCACGCCAAAGAATATGTTGCGGCCATTCGGATCCACATGGAAGCTGGGACTGTCTTTGATCGTCGTTTTCGTGGAAGTAGAAAGGTCCGCCGCTCCGCCAATCAACTCCGGCACCTTGGCGGCAATTCCATTCATCACCGTGTTGCCGGCAACGCGCGTCGCAATCGGTTTCGAATCCGCAGGAAATTTCGGAACGCCGGCTTCCCATCCCTCCGGCAGCTTTCCAGCAAAGACGCGCTCGTACTCCGCAGCTAGTTCAGGAAACTGCTGCTTGTATTTCGCGAACAATGCATTCCAGTCGGACTCAAACTTTGCGCCGCGATCTTTCGCCTGCGCCCAATTTTTCGCGGCCTCCTCCGGAACATAGAACGTCTTGTCTGCAGGCCAGCCCAGCTTTTCTTTCGTCTTTCTGGTATCTTCAGCGCCCAGCGGTTCACCATGCGCCTTCGACGAGCCGGCCTTGGGGCTGCCGTAGCCAATAATCGTGCGCACCGCAATAATGGAGGGCTTATCCGTCACCGCTTTTGCCGTCTCAATCGCCTTGGAAATAGCCTCCAGGTCATTCCCGTCGGCCACGCGCTGCACATGCCAGTGATAGGCTTCAAAGCGCTTTTCGACATTTTCCGTGAACGACAGCTCGGTGGGTCCGTCCAGAGAAATTGAGTTATCGTCATACAGCAGAATCAGCTTGCCCAATCCCAACGTGCCTGCGAAAGAGGCCGCCTCATGCGAGACGCCTTCCATCAGATCGCCGTCACCGCACATCACGTAGGTATAGTGATCGACAATCTCAAGCCCCGGCTTGTTGTACCGCGCTGCCAAATGACGTTCTGCCGCGGCCATGCCAATTGACATGGCAAGACCCTGGCCCAGCGGGCCTGTCGTCACTTCCACCCCGTCGGTCGCCCCCCGTTCCGGATGTCCCGGCGTGTTCGAACCGAACTGGCGGAATTGCTGCAAATCTTGCAGCGTCACTTTATACCCCGCCAGGTGCAGCGCCGAGTAAAGCATCGCCGACGCATGTCCGTTCGAAAGCACAAAGCGATCCCGATTCGACCATGTGGAGTTGGCTGGATTGTGTCGCATGAACTTGTGGAACAGTAGATACGTCATCGGCGAATCGCCCAGCGGCGCGCCGGGATGTCCGCTATTCGCCTTCTCTACGGCATCGACAGCCAGGAAACGCAATGCATTGATCGATAGCTGATCCAGTTCCGTCATTCGTACTCTCCAACCTCAGGCCCGATGGGCGAGTTTAGTTTCATGCCAATAATTGTATAGATGCGCAAATTCCATAGATGCGCAACGCGAGGAATGGCCTCAGATCCATAACAACCTTTTCAACATCAGCGGATCGGCACTTCATAATTGCGCCCTTCCCAGCGATCCTCCCCCGGCCAATACAGCGTAAACACCAGGTCTGCGGGTGCCTGCTGGCCAACCGGAATATCTGCATAACACACGTAGTTGCCCATGTACTTTGACTCGATCGTCTGATTGGTTTTCCAATCGTCCTGAGTCCAGACCACACGGAAGGGTTTGCACTCAACGATCCGTACTGTTTTCCCCCGTCCAATCTGAGTCAACATGTGGCTGCGTTTGCATATCTCAACGTCAAGCTCGCCACGGCCGCTGCGATACCGACTCGCGACCGGTCCGACCCAGTCGAAAACCTCTCCATCTTCAGCGGAACGCAGCAGCTTGATATATTCCGCGTGGGCCCAGGCTAACGGCATTGCGGAGCCAGATGGACGCCCAAGAAACATCCCCTCCTCAGGCAAGTCGGGCGCATCCCAAATCTGCTCCGGAAGCATCCCCCCCTCCGAGCTGAACTGCTCGATGGCCCGGACGAAACTGTGAATATCCCTGCCGGCGGCCAGTTCGTAGTGCGCCCGCTCGCCGGTCAGCAGCGGCCAGGCCCGACCCTGCCCCCAGCCTTCATAAGGACCGCCGTCGTGCTTCTGACCGTAACCGTCATGGTTGTAGCGGCGCCAGCATGGACCGAAGGGTGTGTTCACCCGCAACACCGCATCCACCACTTTTAGCGAATCCACAATCAGCGGGTCGTGCGGGGAACGAACTCCGTAGCGCACCAGTTCCAAAAAACCCGCATCAATAATTTCCCGCGCGTCGAAATTGGACTTTTCTCCAGGTCCACGATTGGCCAGTTGCAGCCTGCCTTCGCCAACCGAGGGATTGAAATAACGATCGCCCGGAGCTGGAGGCCGAATGCGCATGTAATGGCGGCGCACATCCCGCAATAGAACGCCATCGTCGGTGACGGTCCATGTCTCCAGGTTCGCTTCAATCCAGTCGGCAAACACCGCATAAAAATCCGCCAGTTCAGCCGTCCCATGCGCGTACACCAGTTCGCTGGCGCAAATCAGCCCAGTAATCACTGCCGCCAGCGTGGAGGGCGAGTACCCGGAGTTTTCTTCCCATCGATCCTGCTGCGTGACGGGTGCAAACCGTATCAGATAACCCGCGGCGCGCTCGACAAACGGCAAGACATCGACGCTTTCCAGCGCCTTCTGCTTCCAAAGCCTCCACGCCAGAATGATGGGAAACGCGACCTCGTCCAGTTGCATACTCGACCAATACGGGGTCCCATTCACCCAGAAATTTTGCGAGAAGCTCCCATCCGGTCGCTGCGCACAGATCAAATAGACCAAGGCGCGTAACGCGGTTTCGTTCCGTCCAACCGCCATCAATGCAGTCGCGGTCTGCACCATGTCCCGGGTCCAAACCAGGTGATAGCCTCCCAGGTCGTCGTCGCCTTTTGTCTGTCCCCATGGAATGGATGCCGACGCGATGAACGCGCCCTGAAATGTCTTGTCTTCATGGGCCAGCAAAATACTCTGGCTAATGCGCAGCAGGCGCCCGTGGTCCCCGGCTGCGGATACCAGTTGCAGCGGGCATCGAACTCGATGCCACTGCTCATGGAAGCGTTCGGTGTGCGCCGTAAAACTGGTCGCCAACGACTGCATGGTCCCTGCCAACGCCGCATGATGGCCTCGTCCAAATCCAACCGCAATCGTAAATTCGGGGTGGGCGGCCACGTCGACTTCTCCCATCAACGCAATATTGCCGTCCAGCGCCTGATCGAACTCCCAATCCATTTTGAAGTTTTGGTTCAAGTCGGTCCAGCCATCGCTCGCTCCCACGTAGCCGCAGGAAATCCTGCTAAATCCGCAGTCAGCGGCCATTGCCAGCGAGGTTATATCTTTCCACGCCAGCAACACTCGCCTACCGCCAACGTCAATCGCACGTGCGGAATTTCCTGCTCCGCCTACCTCCAGATGCGGCGCCAGCAGCGCGTACACTTTGAGGCGACGTAGAAACTCCCCATCGCCCTCCAAGCGCACATGTATCAGCACCGCCGATTGATGCGGATCGGAGATGATTTCCTTGATGAGCGCGTATCTTCCAAGGGGATCGCGGCCCGTTAGCCGAACCCCCAAGCCTTCCGGGTCAAGATACTCAAAACTGCGATCGAGATCGCGCTTCTCTTCATGGAAAAACGTCTCTCCATCGCAAATCAGAAATCCGAGGTCCCGCACCTGCGGACGATCGATCGTTGGATAATAAATTTCGTTCAGGATGCCGTGCGCAATCGTGTACCAGACCCGGCTGGAGGCGGAATAGGCTGTTCCCACCGTCTGTTTCTCGCTTGAAGTCCATCGCGGCGGCAGGCCAGGAGCGCCGAACGCATCCCCTCCCGACTTGACCCAGGAATACTCCGGAGCATCAAAAACCATCAGGCCTCCATAATTCAGCATGCTTCGATTGGCCGTACAGGAACGTGCGTGGTGTCCGTTCCATTCTATGAGACTTCCTCGGCGTCATCTGAATGAATAGACGTGTCAGCGACGATATCGGTGCGTATCTCTCGAAAAGAAATGCACTTCATGTTGCGACGCGGCTCATCCTGAATGCATCTGAATTGATGGAGCGATTCCAGGGAGCAAGGATCGAGCGTAAAATAACCGTGCGTTTGAAATGTTTTGATTGATCCCGCAGGGTCTTTCGTTCGGCTGTTGCTTCCGCCTTCCGGACACATCCGTGGAGTGCTGCGGAAACCAGGCTTTCATCGGCACTGCCCTACGAACATCGCACTACAAAGCAGGGCAAACCTGCGATAAACACAGGAGGATTCCATTGGCACACGAAGTTCCACCACTTCCATACGACTACGCCGCTCTTGAACCCCACATCGACGAAACCACCATGCATTTGCACCACGACAAGCATCACCAGGCATACGTCAACAATCTGAACGCAGCCATCGAAAAGCATCCCGAACTGGCGAACCGTCCGGCAGAAGATTTGTTGCGCAAACTGGACAGCGTTCCTGAGGATATTCGTACCACCGTCCGTAACAACGGCGGCGGCCACGTGAACCACACCATGTTCTGGCAGATCATGAAGCCCAAGGGTGGCGGAGAGCCCACCGGCAAAATCGCCGACCATATTAAGAAAGATTTTGGCAGCTTCGAGGATTTCAAGAAGCAGTTCAACGAGACCACCGCCAAGCAGTTCGGCTCCGGCTGGGGCTGGCTGATCGTTGAAGCCGGCAAGCTGAAGATCATCACCACCGCCAACCAGGACAGCCCATTGATGCAGGGGCATTTTCCTATCCTGGGAAATGACGTTTGGGAGCACGCATACTACCTGAAGTACCAAAACAGACGTCCTGAATATTTGGCCGCCTGGTGGAACACAGTAAATTGGGAAGAAATTAACAAGCGCTTCGAATTAGCCAGCCAGTAGTCGCTGAGTTGCACTGATTTCGATGCAAAACAGGTTGAGGGAATTGGTTGCTCAGGCAACCAATTCCCTCAATTTCGTTGCCTGAGCAACTAAATTTTCTGGCTCGCGGATGACGGCTTGGGGAACCGCTCGGCAATCATCGCCAATGCTTCATCGCGGGTTTGGATTGTTCCCTCCAACTGGGCATCCTCGACCAGGGTCAACATCCGCCGAAAGTCTGGACCCGGTCGATAGCCAAGCGCGATCAAGTCATCCCCGGTAATCAGCGGAGTAGGGCGAATCTGCTCGGGAGCCGCTGTTTCATAGCGTTCGCGCGCAAACTGATAAAGCGAAAGATCTCTGTGGCTGGCCATGCAATCCATGCGATGCAGCGCCAGATGCTCGTCAAATCGATTGAGGCGGAAAAATCGTTTCAGCGTTGCATCGCGCATTTTCTCCACGTCCGCAAAACGCATGTGATTCGCCACTAGCGCCATAATTTGCTCGGTATCGCTGTTCGACATGCGCAGCCGATGGCAGATGTCTTCTGCCATGCGCACCCCCACCTCAACATGGCCGTCGAAGCGGATGCGATCGGGCGCGACGCGAAATGTGGCAGGCTTGCCGACGTCATGCAGCAGCGCTCCCCACGCCAGCGTTGCAGGAACTCCGGCCTGCAGTTGCTCCAGCAGCATAAGCGTATGGATCCAGACATCGCCTTCGGGATGATATTGCGGCGGCTGCTCAATACCGCGCATGCGCGCGACTTCCGGCAGCACTTCCACCAGCAATCCCGTCTGCTCCAATAATTCAAACGCCAGCCGAGCCGCGCCTTCCGTTAACATGCGCGTCAGTTCGTCGCGCACACGCTCGCGGCTGACCTGATCAATTTGCCGAGCTGCCGCCCGAATCGCATGCAGTGTCTTTTCTTCAATCTCAAATCCGAACCGCGCCGCAAAACGAACCGCCCGTAACATTCGCAGCTTGTCTTCTGAAAATCTCCGGCTGGGGTCGCCAATGGCGCGAATCATGCCTCGTTGCAAATCTTCCCTGCCGCCAACAAAGTCGAGAACCGCATCGTCGACGCTCCCGGAAGCGTCAAGCCGTTCCGGATCGAGCAGCATGCCGTTAATGGTGAAATCGCGCCGCAAAACATCCTGCTCTGCGGAGGCTGTGTAGCGAACGGCATCGGGCCTGCGGCCATCGCTATAGCCCTCATCGCTGCGAAACGTGGCGACTTCGGTAAGAATCTCCTCTGATTCGTAGGCATCCACAACCAGCACCACACCAAATTGAGCGCCGACGGCAAAGGTTCGCGGAAACATTGCCAATACCTGCTCCGGCGTCGCGCTGGTGGCCACGTCGAAGTCCGATGGCTCTCGCCCCAGCAACAGATCGCGCACGCAGCCGCCCGCGAAATACGCCGTATGGCCAGCCGTGCGCAGTCGATCCACAATCTGCGTTGCGGCCTGCTGACGCGCGGATGCGGGAACGGAAGGATGATGGACGGTCATTTGATGCAACCTGGAAACGGCGGCAAATGGAGCGCTGCCTTTACCATGGTGACATGCCTCCTACGCTTCCCTCCAGCTCTGACGCGGCGCAGACGCCGGAACCGACTCGCCTGCGTGGGACGATTCTAGGAATTGAGAGCTCCTGCGACGAAACCGGGGCAGCCGTGGTACGCGGCGGGGCGGAGGTCGTGTCGAACGTGATTGCGTCGCAAATCCGCACCCACGCGCCTTATGGCGGAGTGGTTCCGGAGTTGGCCTCGCGAGAACATCTGCAGAATATTGTTCCGGTGGTTCGGACTGCGCTGCAACAGGCGGGATGCAGCCTCGAAGACCTGGATGCCATCGCGGTCACAGAAGGACCGGGCCTGGCTGGAGCCCTGCTTGTCGGCGTGATGTATGCCAAAGGCCTGGCATTCGCGCTAAACAAACCGCTGATCGCCGTGAATCATCTCGAAGGACATATCCATGCCGTGCTGCTTGAGGCGAAACAGCAGCAACAAACACTCCCGCAGCCGACGCTGGCGCTGGTAGTTTCCGGCGGCCACACGCACCTGTATCTGGCGGAAGAAACGCAGGGAACCTGGCGCTACAAAAACATCGGCAGAACCGTGGATGATGCTGCCGGCGAAGCCTTCGACAAGGTGTCGAAACTCCTTGGGCTGGGCTATCCCGGCGGTCCGTGGATTGACTGGCTGGCGCAACATGGAGATCCGCACGCCGTGCCGTTCGGCCCCATCACGGTGAAGCAAAAACCGTATCGCGCCCAACAGCCACAAAGCCCGCGTTTTTTATTTTCCTTTAGCGGATTAAAAACGGCAGTTCTGCGCTATGTGCAGGTACATGACTTGAAGCCCACGATTGAAGTTCGTCGAGCGACGCTGGCAAAACTACCTGATGCGAAGCCTTCGGACGCGCTCGCCTTGTGCGACACCGAAACGCTCAACCTGATCGCATCGTTTCAACGAGCGGTGGTTGAGGATCTGGTTCGAAAAACGTTGAAGGCGGCGGAAAGCTTTCATGCCGCCAGCGTTGTGGTGTCCGGAGGGGTGGCCGCGAATCGCGAATTGCGCCAGCATTTTCTAGCGGAGGGTCAAAAACGTTGTCTTCCGGTCACGTTTCCAGCGCTGGAGCTTTCTACCGACAATGCCGCCATGATTGCGGCAGCCGCATGGCCGAGATTTGTGGCGGGAGACGTGGCTACGGAGAGGCTGACCGCCGAACCGTCGCTGTCGCTCGGCTAGATCACTTTCATTTTGACGGATTGCCCGTACAATCAGAAATTGCATGTCACTTCGCCTCTATAACACGCTCAGCGGACAAGTCGAGGAACTAAAGCCGCAGCCTGGAAAGCCGCTTGGCATGTACGCATGCGGACCCACGGTGTACGACTACGGCCACATCGGCAACTTCCGCACATTTATTCACGTGGACGTTCTGCGCCGCTTCCTCAAGCTGCAGGGAGTGCCGCTGCGCCACGTCATGAACATTACCGACGTCGATGACAAGATCATGGCCAAGGCGGCGGCTGCGGGCCTCTCCATCGGGGACTACACCGCCAAGTATGAAGCCGCGTTTCTTGAGGACCTGAAGGCCCTGGGCATTGAGCAGCCAGAGTACCTGGCGCGGGCCACGGAAAATATTTCGCTGATGGTGGGCTTGATTGAGAAGCTGGTGGAGCGCGGCTGCGCCTATCGCGGCGAAAACGGCTCCTATTATTTCCGGATCGCCAGCTTTCCCGGATACGGCAAACTGTCAAAAAAAGATTTGGCCGGAATGGAAGATGGAGCCCGCGTCGATGTCGATGAATACGACAAAGACAGCGCCCGCGATTTCGCCCTGTGGAAAGCCGCCAAGCCCGGCGAGTTTCACTGGGACACCGAACTGGGGCCGGGTCGACCCGGCTGGCATATCGAATGCTCTGCGATGGCCACAGCGTATCTGGGCGAGACCTTCGACCTGCACACCGGCGGCGAAGACCTGATGTTCCCTCACCATGAAAATGAGATTGCGCAGTCGGAGTCGGCCAGCGGAAAAACTTTCGCGCGGCACTGGATGCACATCCGTTTTCTGCTGGTGGAAGGCAAGAAGATGTCGAAGTCGCTGGGCAACTTTTACACGCTGCGCGACCTGTTGCTGCGCGGGTACAAGGCCTCTGCGATTCGATTTCTGTTGACCGCGGTTCCCTATCGCAACCAGTTGAATTTCACCTTTGAGGGACTCACCGAGTCTACCAATGCGGTGGAGCGGCTGCGTACCTTCGCCCAGCGAATGCGCACCGGGGAGTTCCCTGCGGGCAGCAATGCAGCCATTCTGGAGGCGACAGAACGCGCAGGGAAAAATTTCATCGCATCGCTGGAAGACGATCTGAATACCGCGGAAGCACGAGCCGCAATTTTCGAATTGGTTCGTCTGGCAAACTCCAGTGCGGATCGCGGCGAATTGAGGCATGACAATGTCGCTCCCATCCTTGACGTGCTGGCAAAGTTTGACCAGGTATTCGCGATTCTTGAAGATCGCGACGATGAGGTGACGCGATTCGCGTTGGACTGGGCGGCCAAAGAAAACCGATTGAACGATTCCACCGCCGAGTTGGTGGCTGGATACGCCTTGAGTCAAGAAGCCATCGACGCGTTGGTCGAAGAGCGAACCAGGGCGCGCAAAGCTCGGAATTTCGCACGCGCCGACGCCATTCGCCAGGAACTTGCTGAAAAAGGCATCCTGCTGGAAGACAGCGCCGACGGAGTTCGCTGGCACCGGAAGTAAGCGCGGCTTATTTTTGTCTTCATTCAGATTCGGGAACACGCTATACTGTTCCCATCAGGTTTCTTATGCGCAGATCCTCTGCCACAATTGTCGAGTCCGGCTGCCACATTCCCACGACGCGTATGGGACAAGAGCACCCGCGACCGCACCTGCACAGCCTGCCCACTTGGCTGCGACCTAGTCTGTTCGGCAGCGACTAAGCTGTCCGCGTCTCGTCTGGCGAACATACGAGCGTGAGCCCTGCTCCAAGCGGCTTCGAAAAAATCCTTAAGTTTCTCACTCTAAAATTCGCTCGGCTGGCGTGATTTGTCAGCCCGCCCCCACACTTCCAATTGCGAGGAGAGCTACGATGCAGAACAACGGAACCGGTTCCCACAAAAACTCTGACAAGTACGCCAAATTCGGCCCAAAGCTAACAGGCCCGCTGCCGGGTCCCAAATCAAAAGCGGTCGTGGACGCCGATACAAAATGGCTCTCCCCCAGTTACACGCGATCCTATCCGCTGGTTGCCAAGCGTGGACGCGGCATCCGTGTCGAAGATGTCGATGGCAACCAGTTTCTGGATTTTGCCGCCGGAATTGGTGTATGTTCCACCGGTCATTGTCATCCGGAGGTCGTGAAGGCGATCCAGGACCAGGCTGCGGAACTGATCCACATGTCTGGGACGGATTTTTATTATGAAGCGATGATCCAGTTGGCCGAGCGTGTGTCGAAGATTGCTCCCATGCCCGGACCGCACAAGTTTTACTACGGCAACTCCGGCGCAGAGGCGATTGAGTGCGCGCTGAAGCTGGCGCGGTATCACACGGGGCGACAAAATATCATCGCGTTCTACGGCGCGTTTCATGGACGCACGATGGGGGCGCTCTCGCTGACAGCGTCAAAAGCCCAGCAACGTCGCAGGTTCGGCCCTCTTGTTCCCGGAGTCACGCATGTTCGCTATCCATACGCCTATCGCGGATGCAGCGGCGGTCCGCAGGAAGAAGAAGCGTTCGCGCTGGGTTGTGCTCGCTACATTGAAGAAAAGCTGTTCAAGACTACGATGCCTCCAGAAGAAGTGGCCGCGATATTTGTCGAGCCGATTCAGGGCGAGGGCGGATATGTTGTTGCGCCCACAATTTTCATGCAGGAACTGCGCAAGATCTGCGATCGTCACGGAATTCTGCTGGTCGCGGATGAAGTACAGTCGGGGGTGGGCCGTACCGGAAAATGGTGGGCCATCGAACACACCGGTGTCGAGCCGGATATCGTTTGCATTGCCAAGGGCATTGCCAGTGGCATGCCCCTGAGCATCTGTATGACACGCGCCCACATTATGGACTGGAAGCCCGGCTCGCACGCCTCGACCTTCGGCGGCAATCCGGTGGCGATTGCGGCCGCGATGGCGACACTAGATGTTTTGGAGCGCGAAGGCGTCGCCAATGCGATGAAGGTTGGCGCCACCATCATGCAGCGCTTGAAGGAGTGGCCGAAGAAGCATCCAATCGTCGGAGATGTTCGCGGACGCGGGCTGATGATCGGCATCGAGATTGTGAAGGATCAAGGCACGCGCGAGGCTGCGGCCGAATGGCGCAACCTGATTGAGACCCTGGCGTTCGATCGTGGACTGCTGATCCTGGGGTGCGGCGAGACCTCCATCCGGCTGGCTCCGCCCTTGATCGTTTCACAGGAGGAAGCCGACATCGCACTCGACATTCTGGAAGAAAGCATCGCCGAAGTCGAGCGGCAGCACCTGCCGGCCCTGGCTGCTGCCAAGGCCTAGGTGGCTGATTTGACAACAGGGGCAGCACGAATTCGCTGCCCTTCGGGCGAGCCCCTTGCTAGAGTGGTTTCACACCCCTTATGCAAACGATTTCCCAACTAGGGCACGCCCGTCTGTCTTTCTTCGAGAGGACGCTGGGCTGGCTAGACCAAGCCGCTGCTCGTTCCACGCGGTCCCCTAAGCATCCAGCCCATTTGATGACCGGTTTGCATGGGGAAGACGCCACATACTTCTATCTTCGCGATTTGGGTTACACCATTGTGGCGCGGCGCTGGAGCAGCCCGAAATTGCGCGGGGATATCGACCTGATTGGATGGGATGGCGAGTGGTTATGTTTCGTTGAAGTCAAAACACGAAGCTCTCGCGCATTCCAACCCGCGGAAGTGGCCGTCGACCGTGACAAACGGACCAACCTGGCGCGGATGGCGCGAGAATACATTCGCCAGTTAGAGCATTCACAATTGATCCCGGTCCGATTCGATGTGGTTTCAGTGTACTTCCCTGGCGGAAGACCGGAATTTGAGTTGTTCCGTGGCGCCTTCGATTGGAATGATGCGTCGCCGTCAGGATTTTCCGGCGACAAATGAGGCGTGCGTAAGCGGAATGAAGTCTCCCGCCTCGGCATTGTAGGTCGTCACCGTCGCGGTCGCGATATCGAACACCCAGCCATGCAGGCGCACTTGCTTTGCCGCAACAGCATTGGCCACCACGGGATGCGTCAGCAGATTCACCAACTGCGTCAACACATTTTCGCGCACCAAGATATCCAGCTTCGTGGCGTCGTCTTTATGGGCGTGCTGCTCGTGAATCACCTGGGTTGCGGCATTCGCAAAGTTCAGCCATCGCGAAACCTCCGGAAGCGCTTTTAGTTGCTCGCTTCCGCTGAGAATCGCGGTCATCGCTCCGCAGCTGGAATGACCACAGACCACAATATCGGGAACACCTAACACCGCCACGGCGTATTCAATGCTGGCGGAAACTCCACCGGGCGCTACCCCATGCGGGGGAACAATATTGCCGGCGTTGCGAACTACAAACAGGTCTCCGGGCCCCTGTTGCATAAACAGTTCAGGGATGACCCGGGAATCTGAACAACCTATGAACAATGCCTGCGGACGCTGTCCGTCCAACAGCTGCTGAAACAGCGCCTTCTGATTTGGAAATACTTCCGTCTGAAACTTCAATACGCCATCAATAATTCGCTTCACTGTTGATTGTTCCTGCTTCCCGCATCGCTTTTGCTACCACTTTAAAACTGGATATCCCTACGCTAGCGAAATCTTGAGTGCAGGGGCAAAGTCGCTCGCCGGCTTATATCGACGCGGTAATTCTACGCGCAGCCCGTCCGGCGTCTGCTTCCATTTCAATTTCTCGTCGGTGCATGGCTTCTTCTCCTTAGAGCCAAGGTTGCTGTCATCTCGAGTCGCACAAACACGAAGACGCTACTGCGTCTTGGTTGCCTGCACCAGCAGTTCGACCGACGGCGCCACCATATCGACCAAAACCGCCTGGGGCTGCGCCGCCGTCTTGAGCACGGCTAAATTTTGCGATCGCGTGTTCGCGTCCACCGCACGATTGTTTTCAAGATCGTCGAGTGCCTGCAGTCCGATCACGGCAACCTGGTTCAAGCCCTGCGAGAGCGGAACCAGTTCCTCAGTGACTTTCGATTGCACCAGCAGAGGCTGCAAGCGCGCATCGTTATCCCGCCACAACGTCAGCCATTGCCGGGCTTGCCGCCACTGCTCCGGTGTCGCCTTTCCTGAAGCGATCCGCTTCGCAATGTCGTTGAACTGACGCGCCGTCTGGCTCTCCGGATGGACGGCATCGACCAGGCGGTTCAGCGGTGTGAAGGTTGTATAGTCCGGGTGGCCTTCCAGTTCATATCGCTTATATCCGACTGGCGGCTGAACCACCGAGGCCAGGACTTGCAAGGGAACAGGATTCGGATCTCCACTCATCCGCTTCAACATGACATTCACGTCAGCCTCGGAATTCAGTCCGTAATACTCCAGTTTCCACGAGACGAGTGCCAGCCTTTGATACATGGAATCGACATCCCGAACATCTTGAGGAGACCAGAATCGCTCCGCGATCGCCGCCAGATAGGGCCAGATCTGGCTGTTGATGGTCTCTGGATCGACGTATTCTGCCCACATGCAGGCCTCTCCGCCAAGGATGCGCGCCTTCTGTTCGGCATTCAAGGAAGCCGCCTGATCTCCCAGTGGATCGGCGAGATAGTAGAAAGACGTTGGACGATCGAGATTCAGGTAGTACGGAGTCGAAAGCATGCCGCGGTTCCCTTGCCGTGCCGCTTGTGCCAAAGAGGCCAATCCCCGCCACGATTGAATGACGACATCTTTTGGCGTTTCGGGCTGCAGGACTTCGTCCCAGCCTTCCATAATCTTGTGATGAGAAGCGACGATCTTCTGCACCTTGGCGGTGAAATACGCTTGCAGAGCCGCGTTGTTGGCGATCCCGTGCTTGTGCATGAAGGCCTGAATCTGCGGGTTGGCATTCCACTCTTTGCCGTTGCACTCATCGCCGCCGATATGAAAATACGGGTCGGGGAAAAGATCAGCCATCTCACCGATAAATGTATTGAGGAATTTGTAGGTGGAATCCTTTGTCGGATCCATTGCGGCATCCAGCACGCCATACCGACGCGCGATTTGATATGGACCTTTTCCGCTCGCCAATTCCGGGTAGCCGACGAACCATGAGGTGGTGTGGCAGGGCATATCGAACTCAGGGACGACACGGATGCCGCGGTCGCGCGCGTATTCGATCACTTCGCGAATCTGATCCTGCGTGTAGTACAGGCCATCTGAACCCTTTTGCTGCAGCAGCGGGAACTTTTTGCTTTCGGCGCGGAAACCCTGGTCATCGGATAGATGCCAGTGGAAGACATTCAGCTTGACTGCTTCCATGCCATCGAGATCCCGCTCAATCACTGGAACGGGCATAAAGTGCCGGCTGACGTCGATCATCAATCCGCGCCATGGAAATCGCGGCTGGTCGTCGATGGTGACGACGGGAACGCTGAAGCCTTGAGGCGTGGTCCGAACTAATTGCAGGAACGTCTGCATTCCGTGCAGAATACCGAGCGGGTTCGGCGCGCTGAGTAGAACGTGATCGGCCGTGATTTCCAGATGATAGGATTCGTTCTCGCCCAACTGCTGGACGGGGTCACTGGCCGCTCCAGTTTCGATTACGAAATTGGGCTGATTGAATTGGGCTTGACGCCAGAGGGGAATGCCGGTTTCCCGCGACAGCGTCACCAGAAAGCGCTGCTTCGCCCGCTGCAATCGCGGCTCTGTGTAACCTTGTAATGCGACGCCGAAATTTCCATCAATGAGAAATTGACCTTGACCCTGGACGACATGCGAAGGCAACGGCATGATCGGGAGCGTCGTCTGAGCTTGAGCTGTAAGGTGCGCCGGACAACTAAATGCGCAGACGAGAAGCAAGAGAAGAAAAAAAGGCAGGTTAACTCGTTTCAAGGTACATCCTCCAGGGGCAAGGTTGAACGTGCGTTTTCGCGCAATGCGCAGGTACTTGAGGAAATTCTACCGGTATATGGATACTTGACCGTCACCAAAACAGCGTCGCCATCATTTCTCTACAACAAATGATGGGCGGTACCTATATCCCACGCGCCGAAATCTGGATGGCATACCCGGAAGGAAGTTCGGCGGGCGCAACAGGAAATGGAGAAGAAAACATCAAGGTCGTCGGCGCGCATACGATTCGTGGACCGGATGCGCCAAGGCGCCACTCCGAAAGAAGCGGGCATGGAAGCGCTGCGCCGAATCGCGCGCAACTACAACGACGACATGACCAAGCTGCGCTATCTGGACATGATTTACTACATCGTCCGGCGCGATGGCGCATATGCCGGCGTGTCGCTATGGAGTACGCGTAGCACGGGCACCAGAAAAAAGTTTGTTGTGCATGACGGCACACTGCGCACCGAGCCTTGCGACTATCTCTTCGAGGGCACGACGCTGAGCATGCACCCCTTCTGAAGGGCAACTTCGCAGATGCTGTTTTGCGTGAAAATACTGCGCCTTGCACTATGGTGAAAGACCTCAGAGTTTTCGCAGCAGGACACTTCCGTTGGCAGAGCATTTCAGCCTGCCTTCGAGGATGACCTTTTGCCCGATGCCGGGCATGGTGAGGATCAGCACATCCCGCGAGCCACGAAGCGGCCGTAGCAGTTTCGGCTCTGCAACACCGCCGATCTGCACGGTTACGTGCTCGATTGGGTCCGCACAATCGCCCCATCCTGTTTGCGGAACGAATCGCAAGCGATATTGCGTGGCTGCCACAATCTTGTCGGTGACATCGATGTGGAAGCTGTAGTTGCTCCAGCTACCCACCTCGTCGTAGGCCCAGGCCTTTGCCGGAGCGTCCCAATTTTTGGGCGGTGGAGTCTGCGTATCGAAGACCGCGAGTCGGCGAATCACGGGTGGAGCGGCACTCTCGACGGCCACCAGTCGCACCGCATCGGCGCTTGTCGGCGGAACGGGCTGAATTCTTTTGTGTCCAATCGCGGTTCCGGTGCCCAGCGTCACCCACTTCCCTGCCTGACGCGCTTCAATTTTGTATTGGCGAACGCGCTCGCCGAAGGAACAATCTTCCTGCATCAGGAATGTATCGACGCGAGAACCGGCAGGCAGTGGCAGCGTGACGCTCTCACCGGAACCCGAAGTCTCCGCCACGCTCTTGCCGAAGCGTCGCTGAATCTCCTGTCCAAATTGCTGGGCGCGTGTAACGTCGGCGGCCGGCATCAACCCGGTTGTGTCCGGAGGAAGATTCAGCAACAACTGCGCGCCTCGACCGATGGAGCGGTAATAAATTTCCACCATTGCTTCCAGCGTGAGCAGATTGCGCTGGCTTTTCTCGCTCCAGAACCAGTTAGGCCGCAGGATGGAAACATCCACTTCATTCGGCATCCAAACCGATCCGTTGGGATCGCTATTCAACGCGGTTGCGACGCCGGTCTTCGCATCCGCTGCGGAAATGGAGTTCCATGCGGGGTACGGCACGAAGCCGTCTTCATTGCCGGCCCAGCGGATGGTTGCATGCGGTCCCTGAAAGATCATCGCGTGCGGAGCATACCGATCGAGAATGTCGCCGACGGGAATGACATTCGAACCGTCGAACCATATCTCCACCATCGAGCCGTATCGCGATAGCACCTCGGTGAGTTGGCGGCGATAGATAGCGTTGTAGATTTTTTGCTGTGCGGGCGTTTTGCAGAGACCGCCAATTCCCGCGTCGTGCCTGGCATCGCGTGGAGAAACATAGACGCCCAGCTTCAACCCAAATTTGCGACACGAGGCGGAGACCTCTGCCAGCACATCTCCACGGCCGCCTCGCCACGGCGTGTCGCGGATTCCGTAGTTGGTCGTGTCGGTCTGCCACATGCAAAATCCGCCGGAATGCTTGGCAACGAAGACGATGTATTTTGCACCCAGATCGACTGCGGTGGAGGCCCATTGATCCGTGTTCAAACGCTTTGGATCAATGTCCGACAACGGAGTCGACAGGTTATCCTGCTCGACGCCTTGCCAGGTATTGGGAGCGAAATGGACAAACATTCCTATTTCGAGGTCCTGCCATTTCAATTGATCTGCAGTCGGAAGAGCCAGGGGGGAATGAGCGGCGTTGAGCTTTTCGTCGGTTGGGGCAGAAGCTGATTCTGCCAGGGAAGTGCAGGCTGGAAGCGATGCGCCGGCTGCGATTCCAGTGAGTGAAGCGATAAATCTGCGTCGGTCCATTCTCTAATCTTCTCCCAAAATATCGAACTGCTTTGCATGTAAGGGATTCAAGAGAATGACGATAGCACGGCTATTTCGTCGGCCGGAAAACTGAAGCAAAAGAATCTGTCGCGCAAGGAACAATCAAAAACTGAGTATATTCTTCAACAAAAGAGTTTACATCGCCACGAGTGAGCTATATGATCATCGCGACGAAAGAATCAATCAAATTTTGAGCACTATGCTCACGCCTCACAACTTGCAACAAGTTCAGGCCGGAGGATTCAAACCCATGAAATTGCTTCGATATTTCCCGTCCGTTACTCTGCTGCTCACACTTATGGCTGTCTCAGCGGCAGTGGGGCAGACCGTCACCGGAACTATCACCGGCGAAGTGACCGACCCCAGCGGGGCAGTTGTATCGGGCGCGCAAGTTGTTGCCCACAACATCAGCACCGGCGTAGAATCACCCACCACGACGAATGCGGACGGCTTTTACCGGATTCAATCTCTTCCGATCGGCCGCTATGAAGTGACTGTGCAGGCACCCGGCTTCAACAAGGAAACCATCCCGGAATTTAGCCTGGAGGTTTTGCAGACTGCGAACTTCAACGTCAAGTTGAAAGTCGGAACAGCCTCGACCACCTTGAACGTCTCCGCCGCGTCGCCTATCTTGGACACGAGTAACGCAACTCTCGGGGCCACCATAACGGCCAACACCATCAAAGACTTTCCTCTGAACGGCCTCGACTTTTCTGCCCTGACATTGTACACGCCTGGCGCGATCGATACGGCCGGCACATCCGGCACAACCAGTATCGAGCGCAGCACGTATTTTACCGACACGCCCAATATGAACGGCAACCGCGCCCAAGCAAATAACTATACCCTGGACGGCATCGACATGAACGAGACGTTCAACAACCTGATCTCTTATAGCCCCGCACCCCAGTCTTTGCAGGAAGTACATGTGATGACCGCGAACGCGCCTGCCGATTACGGCAACGTGAATGGCGGCGACGTCATCAGCGTGCTGAAAAGCGGCACCAACCAGTTCCATGGCGAAGCATACGGCTACGTGCAGGACTACAGAATGAATGCAAACTCCTGGACCAACAACCAGGCAAGACCTATAATCCCCGTCAACCCCTATTCCCAAGCGCAGTTCGGCGGCACTTTGGGTGGCCCCATCAAACGGGACAGGCTGTTCTTCTTTGTCGACTATCTCGGATCCCGCTACCACACCGGAGGAACTGGATCGGCGAGCGTTTTTTCACCTGCAATGAGAACCGGAGATTTTTCGACTCTTCTAAATCAAGCAAATCCCATCCAACTGTACGATTCGGAAAACGGGTTCGCGCCGTTTGTCGGCGACAAGGGGATTCCAGTCGTCAACTCTGTGGCTAAGTTTCTGTTTGCAAATCCGAACTTTTATCCGTTACCGAACGCAGCCCCGACCGATGGCATCGTCAAAAATAACTTTCAAGGTCCAACGCGCAGCTATAAGGCCAACAACCAGGGAGACGCAAAAATTGAATACGATCCTCGCGCGTCCGATAAGATCACCGGATTTTATTCGATGTCGACAGCTTACGACGGATCGATTCCGGTGCTGGCCCTGTCTTTCCCTGGGGTGGATCTTTACCCGACCAAACTTGGCGGCGCAACCTGGGTGCATATCTTCTCACCGTCTCTCATCAACTCCGGACGCATCGGCTTTACCCGCACAGAATGGGCCCAGAACTTCCCGATCGATACGACCGGCTTCTTCGGAACGTCCGGGGACCAGAAGATTGGGGTTGCCTTCCCAAATCAAAGCTTTGATGGCTTTACCTACCAATCGATCAACGGCGGCATCTTCGGCGGGGGCAACCCAGCCTATGGCAGCGGCCTCATCGACAATACATACAGCTATATCGACGACGTGACTTGGCAGCGCGGGCTGCACTCGATTCGAATGGGCATCGAAGCACTGCGTTACCAGAACAATTACCCCACCGCCAACAATTACGGATATCTCGGCTCTCTGAACTACAGCGGCGACTTCAGCAGCAACCCGTCCGCGGCAAATGCAGGTGGCTACGGAGGCGCAGACTTCCTGCTGGATCGCGTGACTTCAGCGGCGGCAACTCTGGCCAGCGTCAATGTTGGACAACGCCAATGGCGCGTAGCCGGTTATGTGCAGGACGACTATAAAATCCGGCCGGACCTGACATTGAACATCGGCCTTCGTTGGGAATACGACGAGCCCTGGATCGAAGAAAATAACAAGACCGGCAACATCAATCTCAGTACAGGCCAGGTCATCTACGCTGGCCAGGTACCCGTCGGGGCACCGGTTGGGTCAGGTGTCTGCAACAATCGCGGATGTTATCAACCGAACTTCAGGCAGTGGATGCCGCGTCTGGGCTTTGCCTGGCAGCCGACTGATCGCATGGTACTTCGCGGCGGATACGGGGCGACCAGCTTCTTTGAAGGCAACTCCTCCAACCAACGCCTCACTTCCATTACTCCGTTCATTCAGGCAGTCAACGTCACCGCCATCGTACCCACGCCTGGCAAGCCAGGAACGCCGCGCACCGCGGAGCAAGGGTTCACCGGCGGTACGGTGCAGTACGGCGGCACTTTCAATGTTTACCCACAGAATATCCAGCCAGCCTACATCCAGGAGTGGAACCTGACGGGCGAATATGCGCTGACTCGCTTGACCTCGCTACAAATTGGATACATTGGGGAGCAAGGTCAGCACATTGAGGATTACGGCAACGTGAACCAGTACCTGGTGAACGGAGACCCGACGTCCGCTCCGTTTTACAACAACAAATACCTGGGGATCCACGCCGTCGATCCTAGTATTGCGATCGGCCCCAATCCGTTGCTGATTACAGAGTCGCGTGCCATGATGAACTACAATGCGCTGCAGGCAACGCTGCGCCAGCGCCTGACGGATGGATTGGAATACACGGTCAATTACACGTACAGCAAGTCAATGACCAATAGCCTTGGCAATTATGCACTGGAGGTGAACGGCTACAGCGGCGCCTTCCAGAACTACTACAACAGCGCCGCCGACTACGGCCCGGCCGGTTACGATGCGACCCATAACCTTTCCTTCACCAGCGTCTACGCTCTGCCGGTAGGCCGCGGGAAAAGGTTTCTCCCCAATGCCAACCGCTTCATGGATGAAGCCATTGGCGGCTGGCAGGTTTCCGCTGTTGGCGTTGCATGGTCCGGGTTCCCAGAGACGATCACCGCGCCTAGCAACAACTCCAACAGCTTTGGTACCTCGCGCGCCAACCAGTATCGCAAACTGAAGATCGTCAACCGATCTCTATTTCCTACAGCGACCAATCCAACAGGCAATTGGTTTGGCACCGATCCGTCAGCCACCCCCTGCACAACTCCCGGCGTCGACAATGGAGTCTGCGCCTTCGGCGTGCCCGCACCCAACACGTTCGGCAGTTCCCGTAACGGCGCCGTACGCGCTCCCGGTTACGTGAACGTGGACATGTCCGCCTTCAAGGAATTCAAAACTTATAAGGAGCAGGTCTTTGGGTTCCGCTTCGATGCGTTCAACGCATTCAACATCGTCAGCTACGGCAATCCTGACACCGGAGTCACCGATTCCACATTCGGCGAGATTGCCCTTCAAGGGAGCATTCGGTCGGTGGAGCGGCACCTACAGTTTTCCGCGTACTACACATTTTAGAAGCGCTCTCCTCAATCGGTTTGTCATCCCGACCGGAGTGGAGGAACCTGCGGCCTTCTTCAAGACGCGAGGTCCTTCGCTTCGCTCAGGATGACAACCTTGCGGCACCTAGGAAAATGGGATCCGTCAACATGATGCTCGAGATTTGTGTGGATTCCGTGGAATCGGCGCTCGCGTCCGAAGCGGGAGGAGCGCAGCGGATTGAATTGTGCAGCGATCTGAACGAGGGTGGCATTACGCCGAGTGCCGGCCTGATCGAGGCGGTTCGCAAGCACCTAGGGATTGACGTGTTCGTGATGGTGCGGCCCCGAGGCGGGGATTCTTTCTACACTTCCTATGAATTCGATGTAATGAAATCGGATGTGATCCGCATGAAAGATCTGAAGGCGGACGGCATCGTTGTCGGCATGCTCGATCAAGAGGGCCACGTCGATGTGCGAAGGACTCGCGATCTTGTAGAACTCGCCCATCCGATGAAGGTGACGTTTCATCGCGCCTTTGATATGTCGGCGGATCTGGATGAGTCGCTGGAAAGAGTCATCGAGACGGGCGCACATCGCATTCTGACTTCGGGCGGCATGCAAACCATCAGCCAGGGCGCCGAGCGTGTGACCCAACTGATCCGTGCCGCCAAAGGGCGCATTCGTATCATGGTCGGCGGCGGCATCCGGCAGGAAAATATCGGCAAAATCGCCCTGCGTACCAGAGCGACGGAATTCCACTGTTCCCTAAGAATCAGGACGCAGAGCCCCGTCACATTTCGGAATCATTCACTGAAATTGGGCTCCGTTGCCAATGACGAATTTGCGCGCTATGTCGTTCTCGAAGAAAATGTACATGGGTTGCGCGAAACGTTAGACAAGATTTCAAGTGGAGGTGGTCAGGGTGTTCATGAATAATACGCACTTCGTCGCCTCCGGCGAAATCGAGGATAGTCCGGCCGTCGTTTCTTCGAAGATCGACAAACGCGCCAAGGAAATCCTTCGCCTGCTGCTGCACCACGGCAAAACTTCCGTCGATGAATTGACGGTGATTCTTAAAATGTCGCCAGCCAGTGTGCGCCGCGACCTGGTGCGACTGGAGGAACGTGGCCTGGTTCATCGCACCCACGGCGGCGCCATGCTGGCCGGTCAGGCTGTTTATGAGCCTTTCCGCTTTGACGCATCCTTCGGAGTTCGCGAGGAACGATTCGCAAAGGAAAAGCAGCGCATCGCGCAGGTCGCAGCGGAGATGGTGCAGGAGAACGAGACGATCGGCATAACCGCAGGCACGACAACGACTAAGGTCGCCCAGTTTCTTCGCCATCGCAACAATCTGCACATCATTACCAACGCCGTGAACATTGCGATGGAGCTGAGCAGCAGCGCGGGGTTAGACACCACGCTGACCGGCGGCCGCATGCGCTGGCAAGGTGCGTTTTCGCTGATTGGGCCCGCCGCAATCGAGTCACTGAATATTGTCGTGATGGATCGCGTGTTCGTCGGCGTCTGCGGCGTGGACCCGGAACGCGGCGCCACCACTATTGAAGCAGATGAGGCTGCGGTGTTTCGCGCGATGACCCGCCAAGCCAAGCAGGTCGTCGTGGTCGCAGACTCCAGCAAGGTGGGGATGATCAGCCCGGTCATCATTTGCCCGGCGACGGCCATCGATGTCTTAATTACGGATGACGGAATTCCCGACGACGCCATAGCTGCGTTTGAAAGAACCGGTGTTCGCGTCCTGAGTGTCTGAGGCACCGCCGTATCCTCACGCAGATATCCTTGTGTCAAGCTATTGGAGGATCCATTCGAATGAAAAGTCGACGCTTCTCGTTGGCCACCTCCCGACTCTCTCAATCAGTCCTAAATCAAGAAAGTTCCTTGCAGCGGTATAGGTCGATTCTCGCAGGTCTGCTGACCCTGGCTTTGATTGTGGTCGCCGGCACGGTTCTGATCGCGCAGGAAAAAGCGAAGCTCCCTGGCGAGGATTGGATTTCTCTGTTTAACGGCACCGATCTCACCGGTTGGACGAAAGTTGGTCACGAAAGCTGGACCGTCGAAAATGGAGTGATTCATGGCAAGGGCCTCACTCCGGCCTACGGATATCTTGAAACGAACAAAGACTATAAGGATTTTCAGCTGTCCCTGCGCTTCAAATGTGTCGGCGATGGAAATAGCGGCGTGTTTTTTCACACCGGGTTCAAGCCGGGTTCGGTCGATACCACGCAAGGCATGCAGTTTGAAATTGACTGCACGATGATGCACCATACGGGCGGGGTCTACGGGGAAGACGGACGCGGTTGGGTGGTGTGGCCCGCTCCGGAAAATGAGAGCGTGGTACGCATGGGCGAGTGGAATGACTACCTGGTGGAGGTGGTCGGCAACCGTTACAAATCTAGGCTCAACGGTGTCCCCATGGTGGACTTCACCGATCCCCATCCGAGTTCGTTCGACGGCAGGATTGCGTTGCAGTTGCACGCCGGCGGCAAAGGCAACATGGAATTTAAAGATTTATGGATTCGAGATCTGTCCCATCGTTAAAGCGCTCGATTCGCTAGCGCGCGGTCCACCCTCCATCAATCAACAACGTCTCGCCGGTAATCAATGAAGCAGCCGGACTCGCCAGAAACACCACAGCGCCTGCAACTTCGATGGGCTCGCCAATGCGATGCAACGCGGCGATGTTCTGAATGACTTCAGCGCGAAACGCGGGATCGGCCAGCGCCGGTTCCGTGCCTGGCGTATGGATGAATGTTGGGGCCACAGCATTTACCCGGATGTTGTATTTGCCCCACTCCACAGCGAGACACTTTGTCAGGTGGCTGATACCCGCCTTGGTCATGCAATACACAGACTCAGTCGGCAACGCCGCAAAGCCGGCCTGCGAACCCATATTGATGATGCAGCCATGCTTCTGCCGAATCATAATGCGGCCCGCGGCCTGGCTGGCGAAGAAGGTCCCCTTCAGGTTGATCGCCAAGGTTTGGTCGAAATCTTCTTCGGTCACATTTTCCGCAAGATTGTCCGGAGCAATCCCGGCGTTATTTACCAGGATGTCCAGTTTTCCAAAGTGTCTCTCAGTGGCGTCCACAGCATCACGGATTTGCTGCAGCTGCGTCATGTCCATTTGCAGCGGCAATACTTGGCGACCGCGTGCAACAATCTCCTGCGCGAGTCCGCCGTCGCTGCCGAGTTGCCGGAGACCCAGGGCGACGTCAGCCCCCGCTTCCGCCAGCGCCAATGCAATCGCCCGTCCCAATCCACGCGCTGCGCCTGTCACCAGCGCAACCTGACCTTCCACGTCAAATCTTGGCAACGCCTTCATGCATCTAGTGTACGAGGTCGTGTCGCGGCAACCTTAATGCTTGTCATGGATGAACAACAAGAGAGGGCCACCGAAGAATCGATGAGCCCTCTCTTTGCATGGTGTTGGGTCCACGCGCGATGGTCTGGCCTTTATACCAGATCTGATCTACTGGCCGTGATGCGCTGCAAGTTCCGCCTCATGGTACTCGCTGTTGACCGCGTTCTTATCCAGCTGGGAGGTCATCATCGAACCGACTTGCACGGACCGCAGCAGGTGCGTCTGCCCGGCCACGTCAAACTTCAGTACGACGCTGGCGCTCTTGAAGTCTGGCGTGCTGGGTAAAAGAATCCAAGTGAATACTCGGCTGGAATCCTCGCTGGTCAGGGTCACGTAGCTGCCAATTGCGTTTTCCTTCACGGTATAGTGACCGGCGGGGCACGTTTTGCCGGCAACCGTAAAGCTGAAAGGAATCCGAAGAATTGTTTCCGCCTTCGCGGGGTTTGTCGCCAAGACTGCTGCCGTCATCAATGCTGCTGACGCCAGAACGGTATGAAGTGTGGATCGCATATGTGGTACCTCCTGCCTATGTTCACCACAGTAGCGATTCGCAAAAATAAAGTTGTCAAGTTCCCATCCAGAATTCGTCAATTTCTGCAGACGTATTTTGCGGCTGTTTGGCGCCCTCCATCGCTGCCCGCGCCAGGTTCAGCTCCGATTGAATCTCTCGCCCGATGACGAGTCGTTCTGCATCATTCAGATTTTCCGCAATTCCCAGGCTGTACTGCAGCAACTGCGCGGCTTCTGAATATGCCTGCCGCTGATGGGCCTGTTGCGCGGCGGTGCGGAGCGCACCGGTCGCGCGCTTCCAGTTGCCTGCCGCTTCATAATGCATCGCCATCTCTCGCGCAACGTCTTCCTCTCGTCCCGCGAACAGTTCTCCCAACCGCTCCGCAATCCGGGTATGTCCCTTCGCGCGGCGCGACGCCGACTGCTTCTGGTATAAGACTTCGCGGTAGAGCCCATGCGCAAATGCGTAAAAGTCTGAACGCGTGCCATCCGGAAGTTCATCGTGACCGGCGCGATGCACAAAACATAAACGTCGCGCCAGCTTGTCGCATGCCTCCTCTATTTCGGTTCGATCTTGTTCCAGCGCGGCGGCCACAGCCCACGCGGGAAACACAACACGCATCAGGCTGGCTGCTTCCAGGATGCGCTGTTCGACTAGAGGCAGCCGTTCAATTTCCGGATCAATCAACTGCACCAGTTCCTGTGGCAGGCCGGTTTCCATTTCCGGATAGGGCGCACGCTGCTGCCACAGACCGGCATCTTTCGCGCCTTCACGCGCAATATGGCGCTCCGTGATTAGGTGCCGCAAAAGTGCAAGCGCAAACAATGGATTGCCCTCAGAGTGCTGATAGACATATGTATCTAAACCTGGAGGCAGGATTTCTTGACCTAGTTCCCTGCTCAACAACTGTCGGACCGCTGTCTTGGCCAGAGGCGCCAAGGCCAGTTCCGTACACTGCCGGCGCAGTACCAGATCCTGCTTCAACGCTTTCAGTGAATATTCCTCAAATGTGCAATGGGAACTGTATGTCGCCAGCACCATTAACCTCGTCGGCATCCGGCGCCGCGCCAGGGCTGATATCAGTTCCAACGTGGAGTCATTTGCCCATTGCAGATCTTCGAAAACCAGGACGAGCACATTTTCCCTTGCCAGTTCTTCCAGCGCTCGACAAAGATCTCCCGGTGCCTTTGGATGGGTCGATTGCACGCCGTTCGGCGATGATTCAGCATCCCGCCCAATGGCGGCCAGCCATGCCGGCGCGATACTTGCAAGAACCCTGGTCGTCTTCTCACCAACTGCCGAAGCACACAGCTGGCGCAGGACTTCCATGACCGCATAATAATCTTCCTTCTTGCTGAGTCCTTCGACGCACTGCCCGCAGGCCACAGTGACGGATAACATGGAGACCATCTGACGACATGCCGCATCGACCATTGCAGTTTTTCCGATGCCTGTAGGACCGGTGATGAAGACAGTTTGCCGCTGCCCGCAGGCCAGTGTCTGTCCAATCGTCTTCAAGCGAATCAATTCCTGCTCCCGTCCTACAACTCCGTCGAGAATCGCAGGCCGCGCCTCACCCCCGGACGTAGCGTCGGAATCAGGCAAGCCCGCATCGGTGACCTGAGCCACGAAACAGTAGCCACGTTTCGGCAATGTCTGAATGAACTTTGGACATGCGGGGTCATCTCCAAGTACCTTTCGCAGGTCCAACATGTACGTCCGCAATACCTGGGGCTGTACATAGGTTTCGGGCCACAAGGCATCCAGCAGTTCGTTGTGGGAGATCAGCCGACCCGGGTTCTCGACCAGATATCGCAACACCGCGAAGGGCTTTGGAGGAAGACTGATCTGCACCCCTTTTTTCCAGAGACATTCGTTCGAGGTGTCCAGCCGAAAAGATTCAAACTGCTTCATCCAAGTCGTACCCTCATGGAAAATGAGTTTACAGTCAATGCAAGCACGTAGACTTCCTATTACAAATCTACATACACTCTTCACGCACACAAAACGCCTGATTTTCGCGGAACTCCGCTATAGAAAACAGCGTTGGTTTATGGATGCGCTTGATAGGAAAGTTGTCGTTTTCTAGGAATTCAGACGGCGACAACAAAGAACATTTCGTCGGCAGGCATGCTCCCTGCTGCTTTTTGATCTTCCACCCACCGCCGCGCGGGAATGGATTCCTTGATGTTGTCGAGCGTCCTTTTTTCGTCCTTTCCCTGCGAGGCGCAGCCAGGCAAAGCGGGACATTCCGCCACAACAATCCAGCCGTCCTCCGCTTCTTTCAACGAAACATGAAAAAACACAAGAAAATCCTCACGAACGATCCTGTCAAGCGCTCGTTTCTTGTGCCTAGCGGCGGAAGACGATGAAAAGATGGTCGGCCTCAATGAGTCGGCGGGCCTGTCCGCGTGCATGGTTTGACCACGGTCCGGTCGGATCCAGCTTGCTATAGGTCATCCAGTGGGGTAACGCGCGTCGATGCTCCCCGATTCGTTCATATGCCAGCGCCAGGTTGTAGTGGGCATCTGCGTACCTGGGAATAATTCGGATGGCCGCTTTATAGGCATCAATCGCTTCGGTCAGGCGCTGCAGCTCGTCCAGCGCATTGCCCAGATCGAAAAATGCCAGCGCGTAGTTCGGGTCGGCCTCGGTGGCTCGACGATAAACCTGCTCCGCCTGCAGATATTGCCGCTGATTGTAATAAATCGTCCCCAGATTAATCAGAGCGGCGGCGTGGCCGGGATGCAGTTCGATGGCGCGCTGATACAGCTCAATTACCCGCCCGAGAAGTCCCTGCTCATCTTCCATGCGGACGGCTTCATAAAAAAGCTCCGCCGCCTGCGATTCGCGGAATCGCTGGTGCGCCACTTCCCCCACCACGGTACAGACACGCTCCGGACTCCGCCCGTCGAAGTCGAAGACCAACTGCCTCGACAGCGGATCGACAATCGCGCCCTCATGGCGGAAGACAACTCGGTTGCCGTCGTACAACATGCCGGCTTCCAGCAAAGGATTGCTCATTCCGGAAACTCGTTGCATGGCCGCCACGGACGCAGAAATGCGCGAACTTTTGATCCGCTGCAACGATAGCAGCCGCAGTTTTCTGAGCTGGGAAAGCTGCTGAAAGGTGTATGTCTCGAGAGAGTCGACTAGGCCGGCCCGCTCCCAACCTTGCAGCTGGCGCGCGGACACTTGCAGGATTCGCAGTACATCTTGACGGTTATATCGGGTCACAGATCAGTGCTCGCAGGTACCGTCTCTCGTCACGATTATGCAGTGTTTTGGCGGCGATCGCAAGAACATTTGATAAGTTTCCGAGGAAAACCGGTACGAAATCCACCTGCGCTGCGAGTGGGTCTCTTTACGCCGCAACTGTCGCATGGGAACCTCCGCCCCTCAGTCTCGATATACTTCCCCGCAAAGATCTATACTGCGATCAAAGAAACGAGCGTCCAAACCTATGACGGGTCGAGAACGAATTCTTGCGCTTCTTCACGGGCTGAAGGTCGATCGCCTTCCCTGCATGCCGATCACTATGATGTTTGCCGCCGATGTTCTTGGGGTCAGCTACGGCGCTTACGTTCGCGATCACCGCCTCATGGCGGCCGCGCAAATTAAGACTGCGGAAATGTTCGGCCTCGACTATGTCTCCACCATCTCCGATCCGGCGCGCGAAGCCGCCGATTACGGGGCCAACATCCAGTGGTATGACAACCAACCGCCGGCGATCTTTGAGGACGACGCCTTGTTTCAGGACAAACGTACGCTCGCAGGATTCAACATTTCCGATCCACAATCGAATGGGCGACGCGAGGACCGTATTCGGGGTATCGAACTTCTTCGTGAGCGCGTCGGCAACGATCTCTTTGTTGAAGGTTGGGTCGAAGGCCCTTGTGCGGAAGGCTCCGATCTGCGCGGGATCAACCGCCTGATGATAGATTTTTCGGACGATCCTGCCTTTGTCCGCGATCTGTTCGACCTGGTTGTTGGCGGCGCGGTTCGCTTTGCTGCAGCTCAGATTCAAGCCGGCGCGGACATCATCGGCATCGGCGACGCAGCCGCCTCCCTGGTGGGGCCGCGTGTTTACAAGGAATTCGTTTGGCCTTTCGAGAAAACGTTGGTCGACGCGATCCACTCGCTCGGGGGAAAAGTTCGTCTGCATATCTGCGGGAACACGCGTCGGATTCTCGCGGGCATGGGAGAACTGGGAGCCGACATCGTCGACCTTGATTTTCCTGTATCGCTGCAGCAAGCCCGTGCGGAGATGGGACCACACCAGGTCTTGGCCGGAAATCTCGACCCGGTGCGAGAGGTCCGCAACGGTTCTCCCGAATCGATCGCTGATTCCCTGGAAGCACTGCGGCAACAAGTTGGAGAGCGTTGGATCGTGGCTGCGGGTTGCGAGATTGTGCGCGATACACCGCACCGGAATCTTCACGCCCTGGTAGAATTTGCCAAAACTCACGCCCCCTCGGATTCGCTCGTCTAAATCGGATTTTTGTTCGCGGTCATGCTGTCTCTTTCCGTGATGCAGATCACATGTTCCGGCGCCGCTGAATGATACCTTGGCAACTGAATCAGGGTTTCGAAACCTTTCGTTCCCCATGAGCAAACCGTGCTTCCGCGGCGGTGCGCTGATCGCACTTGTGAGGCGTCGACCACCAGCGAAAAAGGAACAAGCGTGCATCGTATGACGAGTCGTGAACGAGTCTTCGCGGTTCTAGGTGGACGGCAGCCGGACCGTCGGCCATACATGCCGATCACAATGATGTTCGCCGCCGACATCCTTGGCGTGAAATACCTGCAATGCCTGCGCGATTACAGGACGATGGCGGACGCGCAGATCAAAACCGCGGAGATGTTCAGCTTCGATCACGTCTCCACCATCGCTCCCACTTCCGAGGCCGTCGACCTTGGCGCCAGATTCCAATGGTTCGACGATCAGCCTCCGGGAATTGTCGAGCAGGAAGCTTTACTCGCTGACAAGGCTGCGCTGACTCGACTGCCTTCGCCAGATTCCGTGTTCGGCGCCAGTATGGAAGACAGGGTTCGCGGCGTGGAATTGTTACGCCAGCGCGTTGGAAGCGATCTGGTCGTGGAGGGCTGGGTTGAGGGTCCTTGCTCGGACGCCGCCGATTTTCGGGGCATGAATCGCCTGATGGTCGATTTTTCCGACGATCCGGAATTCGTTGCACACCTCTTCGAGTATTCGGTGGAGCTGGCAACTGGATTCGCCGCGGCTCAAATAGCCGCCGGGGCCGACATCATTGGCATCGGAGACCCGCCCTCGTCTCTGGTTGGCCCCCGCATGTATCAGGAACAAATTTGGCCGTTTCACAAGAAACTGGTGGACGCTATCCACGCAAATGGCGGGAAGGTCCGTCTACATATATGCGGCAATACTCGCAGAATTCTGGCCGACATCCGCCGTCTGGGATGCGATCTTGTGGACGTCGACTCTCCCGTGCCCATGGAACAAGCACGCGCACTAGTTGGCGCAATGCAGGTGCTCATCGGAAATCTCGATCCGGTGCGAGACGTTCGCAACGGGTCGCCGCAATCCATCCAGACATCCCTTGAGGCACTGCAACAAAAAGCAGGTGAGCGATGGATTGTGGCTGCAGGCTGCGAAATTGTTCGCGATACGCCGCATGAAAACTTACACGCCATGAGGACGTTTGCTCAATCGCACACAGCGGAAACGGTGGCCAGATGAAAACGTTGAATGCTCGCGACATACGCCACGCAGGATGCGGCTAACTGCCGGCTGGCAGGCTGGACTCAGCTCGCGGGAACAATAAATCCCAATGAAAGAGGCGACAATGATCCGATCCGACAACCTATACGATGCCATCCTGAACGGCGACGCCAAGAGGGCGCACGCCGCGACAGAAGCCGCCTTGGCAGCCGGCGCCGCTCCCATGGATCTGATCACCGGCAGCATGGTGCCGGCGATGGATGAAGTGGGGCGCCTGTTCGAGACAGAGGAATATTTCGTCCCCGAGCTGCTGCTGGCCGGGCGCGCCATGAAGAGCGCGATGGAATTGCTGCGTCCCTTGATGGTGACATCCGGCGAGAAGCTGTCTACCCGCGTCGTCATCGGCACCGTCAAGGGCGACATGCACGATATCGGAAAGAACCTTGTCGCGTCCATGCTGGAAGGTAGTGGATTTGAAGTATTCGACCTTGGCGCCGACGTCGCACCCGATAAATTTGTCGCTGCGGTCGAGGAACATAGTCCGCAGGTTGTCTGCCTCTCAGCGTTGCTGACAGTTACCATGCCCGCCATGAAAACGACCATCGATGTGCTGGAATCCGCAGGCCTGCGCAAGCGCGTCAAGGTATTGATCGGCGGCGCGCCTGTCACCGGGCAGTATGCCAAAGAAATCGGCGCGGACGGATACAGTGATAGCGCCAGCGGCGCCGTCTCCCTGGTGCGACAAATCGTCGCGGAAGCCTGAAATGAAAACTGTTCGCGAGATTCGGCACTTCTCCTCGCTGGCATATTCCGCCGCCGAACCACTGCTATATGGAATCAGCCAGCATCCTCTGACCTGCGGGCTGGGGCTGACGATCGGCGCCGGCCTGGTGTATCCCGAAGTCAACTTCACGCTGCCGGCCATCGACATCAATCGAGAAACATGGTCTGAAGTGGTCGCCCACTATGAACAGATGGCAAGCGAGATTCTGCGTCGAGCGGCGTCGCTGTCGGCCCCGGGAATCGTGCTGGAATTCGAGCTGCTCCCGGCAATGACGGAGCACCCCGAGTGGGGCGCGGAACTCACCGCATTGTTGAAACGGCAGATGCGCGCGTACCACGAAAAGTATAGTTTGCCGTGCGCTCTGCGCGTGACGCCCACCGATCTGCGCGACCAGTTGAAGCCTCCGCAATTGCGATCTGGCCATGCGTGGGAGCAACTTCGACAGTCCCTCCATCTCTGTGCAGCCGCCGGCGCCGATATTCTTTCGATTGAGTCCGTCGGAGGCAAGGAAGTTCATGATCAGGCCCTGATGTACGGGGATTTTCAAGGTATCGTGTTCGCGTTGGGCGTGCTGGCTCCGCGAGACATGGCATGGTTGTGGCATCAGATTGTCGATGTCTGCGACCAGCACCCTGGCGTAGTCCCAGGCGGCGACTCGGCCTGCGGATTTGCCAACACCGCCATGCAGCTGGCGCATCAGAAGATGCTGCCGGAAGTCCTGGCCGCTGTGGTGCGCGCCATGAGCGCCGTACGTAGCCTGACCGCATTTGAGCAAGGAGCGGTTGGCCCATCCAAGGATTGCGCCTATGAAGGCCCCGTCCTGAAAGCCATTACCGGCTTCCCCATTTCAATGGAAGGGAAAGCTGCCAGCTGCGCGCACTTTAGCCCGTTAGGAAATATCGCCGCCAGTATGTGCGACCTGTGGAGCAACGAGTCGGTGCAGAATGTTCGCCTGCTTTCCGGCAATGCTCCCGAGGTCTTCACGGAATTGCTGACGTACGATTGTCGCCTCATGAACGCAGCCGCGGCCACCCGCGGAGGGGCGCTGCAGATGCGCAATTGGATGACTTCCTCCGATGAATGGCTCAGTCCGCAGGCTGCCATTTTGTCGCCAGAAGCAACCATGAAGATTGCCAGCGCCATCGTGAACGCCGACACTCCGTATCATCGGACCATCGCATCTGGCCGAGCTGCAGTCGAAGTGCTCAACAATGGCATCCACGCGGGCAAGCTGCGCCTATCGCGCAAAGAGCAGCAATGGCTGACGCGCATCGACGAAGCTCTTAACGATTTTCCGGCCGATGAAGAATCGTTGATTGACGCGATGGATGCGCAGTACGGAAGTTTCTATGACAAATCCAGCTACGGATTGAGGACAGCGGCCGTGGCCGTCTGAGACTCCTCCGCAGCCATCTCGTGGCTAGAGTCCTGCACATGAAATTCGCCCGTCGCCAAATCGTCGCACACAAAAGGATGGTCCCGCGTTGAATGGACGGCAAAGAATCGACGCAGCGCTGCACGGTCGATGGCCCGACCGCACACCGGTGATGCTGCATAATTTTATGATGGCCGCGCGAGAGGCCGGTCTTTCAATGCGGCAGTTCCGAGACGACCCGAGACTGATTGCCCGATGCTTCGGAGAGGCGGTGGAGCGATATCGCCTCGACGGCGTGTTGGTCGATATGGATACGGTCACTTTAGCAGGCGCTGTTGGTGTGCCGATCGACTTTCCGGAAGACAACCCCGCCCGTTCCAAAGGCTCGTGCTTGCCTGCTATCGAAGCTGTACGCGACCTGGAGCCTGTCGACATATCCAAGGACCCACGGATACAAATTCTGGTGGAAGCCGTTGCCATCCTGGTGCGCGAGTATGGGAATGAAATTTTCATCCGCGGCAACTGCGATCAATCTCCTTTCTCACTGGCCGGCGAAATGCGTGGACTGGACCAGTGGCTCATGGATGTCGCATCGCTGGAAAACGATGAGCTCGTTCATGGACTCCTCGAATACTGTACCGACGTGACTTGCCAACTCCTCAGATTGATGGCGAAAACCGGGGCGCACATGCTTTCGAATGGCGATAGCCCGGCAGGTCCGGACATGCTTTCCCCGCGTTTCTACGGCACGTACGCCCTGCCGTATGAACGGCGGGTTGCTGTGTGCTCCCATGAGCTTGGCCTCCCGTATCTGCTGCATATCTGCGGAAAAACCGACCGAATCCTCGCGCAAATGGTGACAATCGGAGCCGATGCATTGGAGATCGACTTCAAAACTAGCCTGCAGCTGGCCCACGATACCTTGCAGGAGAGAGTTACCTTTGTGGGCAACATCGATCCTTCTGGAGTCCTCGCTCGCGGAACTCCAGAATTGGTCCAGCTAAGAACACGAGAGCTTCTCGATATGTTTGCGGATAGTCCGCGTTTTGTGCTCAACAGCGGCTGCGCGCTGCCAGCCGACACTCCCTCGGAAAATATTCGCGCGATGTTGGCGTGTGTACGGAATCGACCGGAGGCCATTCTGTCGTGATTGCCGCACGACCAGGTTGCGAACAGTCTTCAATCATATTTTCTTTGGTGGCGCCATGCGCTTGAAAGTCATCAGTTGCCAGGTCCTCACCCGCGAGATAAAGCAGGTCATCCCCGCGTCCCCACACGCGATCGATGTTGAGTTCGTCACCATGGGACTACATGACCTGGGCGCGGCCATGCGCCCGCGGATACAGGAGCGAATCGACGCCTCCGACGCCGAGGGATATGACGCCATCGTTCTGGGATATGCGCTTTGTGGACGCGGCACGGAAGGCTTGCGCGCCGGAAAGACTCGGCTCGTGCTTCCCCGCGCGCACGATTGTATTGGATTGTTGATGGGTGATCGACACCGTTATCAGGCATATTTCGACAGCCACTCCGGCGTCTATTACCGCTCTCCCGGCTGGCTGGAATTTCAAACCCCGGGACAGATTCTCCAGCAAGCAGGTGCTTCCGCCGGACGCATCCTGGGCGAACGCCGCACCCGTGAAGAGTTCATCGCGCAATACGGCGAGGAGAACGGCGTCTATCTTTTCGAACAGTTCAATGCCTTTCGCAGCCACTACTCTCAACTCACGTATATTTCCCCTGGAGTCGAAGGAGAGAATATTTTCCGTGACCAGGCTCGCGCGGAAGCGAAGAAAGAAGGATGGAGATTCGACGAGGTTCAAGGATCGCTCTCGCTGTTGCAACGCCTGGTCAACGGAGAATGGGATATCGGCGATTTTCTCATCGTCCCCCCCGGTTCTAGCATTCGCGCAACTCTGGGCGAAACCATTGTGGATATCACATGAGTACTGACAATGTGCGGATCCAATTGGAGCCTTCCGGGACCGTTGTCGAGGTGCCGTGTGGCGCGTCGCTCAGTTCCCCGCTGTCTCTGCATGGCATTGAATTTCCCTGCGGAGGCACCGGCCTTTGCGGCGGCTGTCGTGTCCGCGTGCTTCACGGATCGCTCCCGATCACCCAGCAGGACAGTTTGTTCTTCTCTGCCGAAGACCTGGCAAGCGGTTGGCGACTCGCCTGCCAAGCCAGCGCCGAAGTGCCGTTGGTTCTCGAGTGCGAACAATGGCATATGGAAATCCTGAGCGACAATTCCGCTTTGTCTGGCAGAGGAAAGCAGGGCCTCGGGATCGCCGTCGATCTGGGTACAACCACCATTGCGGCGCAATTAGTCGATCTCGCCACTGGCAACGTTCTGGGTGTGGAAACCGAACTGAATCCGCAAGCGCCTTTCGGCTCGGACGTGATGAGCAGAATTCGGGCGACGCTCTCTGGCGCGGATCTCACAACGATCGTACGTGCCTCGATCGGCTCGATGATCGCAACGCTGGTTCGGCGTCGAGAACAGGAAGTTGCGGAAGTTGTGCTGGTCGGAAACTCTGTAATGCATCATTTATTTTCGCGTCTCGACGTGGAACCGCTGTCGCATGTACCCTTCCATTCCGAAAATCTAGGCGAACAATCCTTCTCCTGTGAAGAACTCGGCTGGCCTTTGCCTCCGACCTGCTACATTCGCTTTGCACGCTGCCTGGGCGGGTTTGTAGGCTCCGATATTCTGGCTGGAATCATCGCCGTCGGCATGCCCACCTCAAAGGAAATGATTGCCTTGGTTGATTTGGGCACAAATGGCGAAATCGCCATCGGCAACCGTGATCGAATTCTGTATGCCTCGACCGCCGCCGGACCCGCCTTTGAAGCGGCTTCCATCCGCATGGGCATGCGAGCTTCTTCCGGTGCAATCTCGCGCGTTTCAAATAATAATGGAGAAATTCACGCCACTGTGATTGGCAACCAGGACCCGCGCGGCATCTGCGGCAGCGGGCTCGTCGACGCCGTTGCGGTGGGGCTGGAAACCGGCGCGATTCTGCCCTCCGGGCGCATCGCCAATGAAACGAAACGCTTCCCCGTCGCAGGGCCAGTGTTTCTATATCAAGCGGATATTCGCGAATTGCAACTCGCCAAGGCCGCCATCGCCGCTGGATTCAGATTGCTGTTGCGCTCTCTGGGGGCGAAGGCGGAGGATCTCCAACGCATTCATCTCGCCGGAGCATTCGGCAACTACATACAGGCTGCGAGCGCCGTCAGCATCGGCCTGCTGGAATTTTCTCCGCAGCGGATCGCGCCCTCCGGCAACACCGCCCTCCGTGGAGCAAAAATGTTGCTGCTTTCCGCCAACCAACCTGCGTTGCCCAAGATGGAGCATGTTGCGCTCGCCGCCGATGCTGATTTTCAGGACGAGTTTGTGAACTGTATGAGTTTTCCTGAAATCCAGCACCCCGCCTGATGCCGCAACCGAGGCTCCGGCGCTTCAATATCTCCCGTTGAATTCATGCACGGCATCCAGCATCGCTACGATGTTCTCGATAGGCGTCTCCGCCTGGATATTGTGAGTACCGTTGAACACGAATCCGCCGCCCGGAGAGAAGATTTCGCATCGTCGCAGAACCTGTTCGCGCACTTCCGCGGGAGTGCCAAACGGCATCACTTTCTGCGTATCCACCCCTCCTCCCCAAAAAACAAGGCTGTCGCCAAAGTTCGCTTTCAACCCTTTTGGCTCCATTCCGGCAGCGGAACACTGCACAGGATTCAGAATGTCGAAGCCGGCCTCAATAAAGGAGGGCAGAAATTTTACGACCGATCCGCAGGAGTGCTTGAATGTCTTCCAGGTCGTGTGCGAGTGGACCCAGTCATTCACCCTCTTGTAATAAGGGAAATACAGATTGCGAAACGTCTTCACCGAGCAGAAGGCTGACGTCTGCGTACCGAAATCCGTGCCACAGACAAACATTGCCTGCACTGTGTCGCCCAGCGCGGCATGGATGCGCTCCAAGTTCTGAATTCCAATCTCGCACTCACGCTCGAAAATCTTGTGCACATAATCCTGACGGCTGCTGGTCGATACGTACCACTCGGTAATATCCCGGATCCCTTTGGGATGCTTGAGGGATGGCGCCGGTACCAACGCAATGTCTCCAAACGCAGTCCCACCAAAGGTGGCGATTACGCCTCGCCCCGTCGCCGCCGCCGCTTTTGCCGAGCGCACCAGGTGGTCGAGTTCTTCCTGCGTGATGACGCTGAATTCCTCCATGTTGTCTTCCGCATCCAGCGTCTCCTCTTCGAACGGCTCCTGACGCACTATCGCGTCGAAAAAATATCCGCCCTGCGGCATGCGTCCGCTGGGAGGAACAGACGTATCGCCTTCGGGATAAATCAACGTGTCACCCTTGGCATCGACGGTAGTATTGAAATTTCCCGGGACTTCGATTTCCAGTCCGTTCAACCGCCAGCATTTCCAGTTCTCGGCGGGAAATCCGAACATGGTGTTCCGCGGGAACACGCCTACCACATCGAGCCCCATGGCTTCCGCCAGATCGTCCTCGATCAGTCCCAGCATCTGGAATGGCTCATGCACACGGACAGGATGTTTCTCAAGGCCGTAGTACTCGCGCAGTCCCGCGACGCAACTGACATGCATTCCAGTAACGGCGGTCCCGCCAAAGTCGATGGGAATACGATCCGGCTGCTTGTGATTCAATGTCGTTATCAGCCGCTCCCGGCTTGCTGCAACCTGCTCTGCAGTGTTCATGTGGTAGCTCCCGTGCATCTGCCATCCGCACCGGATTATAGACCGCTGACGCAGTTGCCCCGAGTGCTCCTCGTCACAACCGCGAGAAACCCGGCCGGTTTTCAATGCGATCTTTACTGGATCGGCTGGCACACCGGGCACCAGAAGGTACTTCGTGCGCCCGCGCCTTGCTTGCGCATCTCGATCGGCGTGCCACAGCGGCGACACGGTTCCCCGCGACGCCCATAGACCCATAAGCGCGCAGACGGATCGGAAGTATGGATTGTGCGCCGCAGGCCCGCGTAGGTTGAAATTTCGACGTCCGCGTCTTCTGCGACGTTCAGCGCAAGAAATTTCCTCGCCGTAAAAACCAGCGGTTCCAGTTGACTGAGAACGAGCGTCCGAACCGGGCGGAATGGGTTCACCCCACAGATGAAACATGTTTCTGACTTATATATATTGCCGATTCCAGCCATCACCCGCTGGTTCAGCAAGACATCGGCAATCTGCTCATCGGCATGCTTCTGCATCGCCGCCACGACTCCGGCAAAGTCAAAGTCTTGCTTCAACAAGTCTGGGCCCAGAGCAGGAATCATTGTCTTTCGCAGCAGCGATGCCGTCGAATGAAACTCCGCGACGGGAACGGCAAATCCCACCGCACTCCAATCCGCAGTTTCGATTACGATGCGCATATCCCGCCGCGGACGCCGCCATCGTTCTCCCCTTCGATAGATGTGCCACGAGCCATTCATGCGCATGTGCGTTACCAGGATCAAGTCGCCGGAAAGATACATCAGCAGCCATTTGCCTCGCGACTCGACCCGCTCGATGGTACGCCCGGCAATTTTCTTGTCGTCGTCGACGCTGGCCAGATGAGCGTAGGCAGTCTCAAATCGCGTTACGACTTTTTCCGCCAGCGCTCGGTTCAACGCTTGCGCGGAGCGAAAAATTGTGTCTCCTTCCGGCACCCTATTGCACCTCGCGCGATAGCGCAGATCCAGATGGATCATGGACGATCGGAGACAGCAGCGAGCGACGCAGATGGAAGCCCATCGGGGAGACGTGGAAACCGGCGTCTAACAAGAAACGCGAGAGAAAATGTTCCGCGATCGGAACATCGTTCACCGTTACCAGCAACAATCCTGCGGGACGGCCCGAACCCTGAGCCTGCAAATCCTGCTGTCCAAGTTCGACCAGGAAGTTCGCCAGATCGCTAGCCATGTGGCTTCGGTCTGGCTCATCGGAAGAGAGGAAAACAATCAAGTTCGGATTGTTTCGTCGCATGTAGGCGACAAGCTCACCGTTTCGCAACACGATGCGAGCACCCACAGCGCGCGCCAACATTCGAGTATTCGCTTCTCTCGCGGGTTCAGCCTCCATCGTACCCTCGTCGGCGGCGACCGCCGCAGCCGTCGAAACCGAAGGCCAGCGCAAAACGGATCCATAAAGATTCGCGGGGTCCGTCGCTGCCAGACAAATCATCTCGGGTTTTTCCGGAGTGCGATCCGTACGCAATGAGCGCAGCAGATCGATCGCGGAAGGCAACGCAAACTGTGCTCCCCCTAACCCAGCCACAAAATATCCGCGGCGCACGCGGCCAGAATCTTCGAGTGCCTTTAATACGTCGTACACCGCGCTAAAACCACCCGCAACATTCTCCAGGCCCATCGTCTCGCGGGTCACGACTCCATGCCGCTTTAGCAGCTGCAATGCAACTGCGTGGCTCCGAATTGTCGGCGATATTTGAATTGAATCAGCCGAATCCACCAGGGTCCATCGACCTTGTGCACTCGGCGCCAAGGTTCGGCGCGAACGAAAATTCGACTGCACATGCTGCCGGGAGGAAGTCCGCGTACTCGCTCGCCGCGCCATGTACGCTCGCAACGCGTGAAACGTGTCATTCGTGACCCGCCCCGCCCACACCAGCCCCCACAGTGCATTGATGGTCTCGCCCGGAAATCCCCCGCCGACAGCTTCGTGCAAGCTGGAAAAAAACATGGCCCCGCGCGTCGTCAACAGATCGAGGATTTGCTGTTGCTTCTCGCCCAGCGGATTCTCCACCGGATCCGGCGGCAGCTTCCCACCTGCCGGCGCGCGCAGTTCCGCGATTTTGTCCGCCAGATACAGCGCGATGCGGCCATCTGTCTCGCCAATCGGCTCGACACCGCACCACACCACTTCGCCCGCGCCGATCAACGTATCCAGATCGCTCGCTTGATATCCCGCAATACGAGCCGGCAATATTTCCCGCTCAATCACAGAAGCCGGCAAGGGAGATCCTTGCAATTGATCCACGGCATCCAGCACCGCGTCCAACCCACGCCGTCGATGGAGACATCCATGCCAGTGCGCCGCCATACGCGCCAGCGTTTGCTGTTCGACAGGTTCCACTTGTTTGCGCAACCGCGCGAGAGATTTGCGCCGTATCGTCCGCAACACTTCGGCGTCGCACCATTCGCGATGGATTCCCCTAGGCCTGAAATTGCCTTCCACAAGCCGGCCCGAATGAACCAAAGCACGCAGCCAGCTTTGCACCGTTTGAGGATTCCATCCAAAACGCGCCGTGGCATCGTCGACAGTAAACGGTCCGTGGGTGCGTGCATAGCGTTTCAGAATCTCCAACTGCGGCTCAACTACCGGCTCCAGAAATGCTTTCGGCACCCCCGGCGGCAATGGAATTCCGAGACCATCGCGAAACTTTCCCGCATCCTCAATAGCAATCAAACGCTTCTGACCCAGTAGTTGAACTTCGAGTGCGCGCCGAGCCCGAATCAGCCTCGCCGCCACTGCCTCCACCTCCACCCCAACAATCCGGTGCGAAAGTTCAGCATGACTCATATCCCCCAGTCGCAGCAGCAAATCATGGACGCCATCCACGCTCTTGGCACGATAAGTCTCGGCGAGCGCCTGCAGTTGCTCTTCAACTTCGTCCATGGCCGCAGCATCCAGCAACTCTCGCAAATCTGCGTCGCCCATCAGATCGCGCAATTGATCCTGATCGATGGTGAGCGCCTGCGCACGACGTTCAGCCAACGGAGCATCGCCGTCATAAATAAAGTTGGCTGCATACCCGAACAGCAGCGACGCCGCGAACGGCGACGGTGTGCGCGTATCCGCAACATGAACACGAATGCCGCGGCTTGCGATGCCGCGTAGCACTTCAAGGAACGCAGGCATGTCGAACACATCGCGCAGTGTCTCTCGATATGCCTCCAGCAGCATGGGAAACGAAGCATATCGCGACGCCACCGCCAGCAAATCGTACGCACGCTTGCGCTGCTGCCATAGTGGAGCACGCCCCTGCGCGCGGCGACGAGGCAAGAGCAATGCCCGAGCCGCACTCTCACGAAACTTTGCCGCAAACAATGCCGTCGATCCCAGTTGCCGAAGCACCAGGTCAGTCGCTTCCACGGGATCAAGCAGGAAGACTTCGGTATCCGGTGGTTCAGCCGTCTCCGGAAAACGCAGCACGAATCCGTCATCCGTCCATAGCGTCTCAATATCGACATGGCCTGCAGCCTGCAATCGTCCGCTCACCGCCATCGCCCAGGGCGCATGGATTCGACTCCCGAACGGCGTCAACACGCAGACACGCCAATCGCCCAGTTCATCCCTGCACCGCTCGATCACAATGGTGCGATCATCGGGAACCTCGCTGGTTGCAATTTCCTGATCGACCAAAAATCGCAGCAGATTGTCCGCTGCCTGCAGATCCAGATCGTGCTCGCGCGTCAGGCGACTGACGGCAGCGTTCCGCTCCATACCGCGCAATTCGCGCACCATGGCTCCGATACGCCGACCGAATTCCAGCGGCCTTCCCGGGCCATCCCCATGCCAGAAAGGCATTTTCCCAGGCTCACCCGGCGCAGGAGAGACAAGCACACGGTCATGCGTAATCTCATCGATCCGCCACGTGGTTGCCCCCAGAACAAAGGTGTCGCCTCCGTGGCTTTCAAAGACCATCTCTTCATCCAGCTCACCAACCCGCAGCGGCTTGTCTTTCGAACTGGAAAGAAACACTCCGTAGAGGCCGCGATCCGGAATCGTTCCGCCATTCAAAATCGCGAGGCCTTTTGACCCCTGGCGCGGAGTCAATGTATTTCGCACGCGGTCCCATGTAATGCGAGGACGCAATTCCGCAAATTCATCCGATGGATAACGCCCGGAAAGCATATCGAGCACTCCGTCAAACGCCGCGCGACTCAGCGTGGCAAACGGTGCGGAACTTGCAATCAATCGATGCAATGCGTCGTAGTCAACCGCGAGGCCCTCATCGTCTTCATCCAACGGACCCGCGGCAAAGGAGGCACGGATACTGACTCTCTTTCCACCCGGCTTAGTGGCACGCGGCTTCTCCGGCGGCTCCGCCACAATTGCAACAATCTGTTGCGCCAGTACATCCAGAGGATTACGCAGATACCGGGTCGATTCGACCAATCCCTCATGCATGGCCTTTGTCGCCGCCGCACATGCAATCAGGTCCGCGCGAAATTTCGGAAAGATGATTCCATCGCTGACGGCTCCCACATGATGCCCAGCGCGACCGATGCGCTGCATCCCGCTTGCAATGGAAGGAGGCGCCTCAATCTGAATAACGAGGTCAACGGCTCCCATGTCGATGCCCAGTTCCAATGAAGAGGTCGCAACCAGCGCGCGAATTCGTCCCGCTTTCAGCAATTCTTCAATCTCAGATCTTTGCGCCGCTGCCAGCGAGCCGTGATGCGCTCGTGCAATCGATTCCTGCGCCAAGTCATTCAGCGCTCCCGCCAGCCGTTCCGCCACGCGGCGACTGTTCACAAAGATCAGGGTGGATTGTTTTTCGCGGATCAACTCCAGCAATCGCGGGTGAATCGCGGTCCAAATGGAGGTTCGCTTCGGCCCTTGCGATGCCGGCCCGCTGGGCAGTTCTTCCGCCTTGCCCAGGCGCGCCATATCCTCCACAGGGACTTCAATCCGGAGGTCCAGTCGCTTCGGCTCGCTTGCGTTGATGATGGTCACCGGCCGAAACTGCGGCGCGCCGAGCTTTGAAATATCAGGAGAATTCGCCAGCCACTCCGGCTCAAGCGCGTCCAGCGCTTCCACATTTTCCCTCACTAGATCCAGCTTCGGTTCCGGCGCAGCCACTCGACCCGTTGCCTCCATCGAAACCTGCACGCCCCCGAGAAATTGCGCCACCTCCTCCAACGGTCGCTGGGTAGCCGACAATCCAATCCGCTGAATTGGACGGCCGACCAACGCCTGCAGTCTCTCCAGCGAAACGGCTAGATGCGCACCTCTCTTCGTCGGAACCAGGGCATGAATTTCATCGACAATCACGGTCTCGACGGAACGCAGCGAGGCCGCCGCATCGCTGGTCAACAACAGATAGAGCGATTCTGGCGTGGTAATCAAAATGTCCGCGGGATCGCGGCGAAACCGCGCTCGTTCCGTCTGCGGAGTATCTCCCGTACGCACGCTGATGCGAGGTTCGCGAGCCGGCACTCCGGCTCGTTCCGCCATTTGCTTGATTCCCGCAAGCGGCGAGCGCAGGTTGCGTTCCACGTCGACCGCCAATGCCTTCAACGGACTGATGTAGATCGCCCGGCATCCGTGAGTGCCGGCGGGTGCGGGTTGCAGCATCAGTTTGTCGATGCACCATAAGAACGCGGTCAGCGTTTTGCCCGTTCCCGTCGGAGCCAGAATCAGAGTCGAATCGCCCTTCGCAATTGCCGGCCAGCCCAGGCGCTGCGGCGTCGTTGGACGTTCAAAAACCGCGCGCAACCAGGCAGCGGTCACAGGATGAAACAATGAAAGCGGATCGAAGAAATCATCAGCAGGTGGGCTCGCCAGCTCTGACTCCACGGGCGAAGGCTTGCCCGTGCCAAACTCTTTCTGGCTTCGTGCTGGAGTGGCTGCTTTCGATTTTGCCACGGACGCGATCCCCGCTATCTCTCAGAATATCGTGTGACAGTCTCACTCATCCTGTAAGGCTTGGATGCCCGTCATCGTTGTTTTCGTGCGACGAGAATCTCGTAAACTTCAACAACAGGGAGCCACCAATGAATTCCATCCGCGAGCCACACTTGGTCAATGATCCCGCGATTGCCGAGATCCTTGAGCAACTGATCCGCCGCGAGCCGGTCTTTCATCGTCCGGAATTCGGCACGACGCGGGCCGACTTTGAAAACATGACGACAAATGATTATTGGGAAGTAGGAGCCTCGGGCCGCCGTTACAGCAGGGACTACGTTCTGGACCTGCTGGAGGAGCGCTTCCAACAAGATCAAAGCGGCGACATCTGGGAGACGGGCGACTTCTATTGCAAACAGTTAGGCGCCAATGTCTATTTGCTTACGTATACGCTGCTGCAAGGCGGGACACGCAAAACGCGCCGACTGACAATATGGCAGCAAACGCAAGAAGGCTGGAAGATTGTCTATCACCAAGGAACTATCGTCCAGGACGCGTAGCAAGTCCCGAGATTCTTATCTCTAGTATCCGGCTAACTCGACCATCGCTTTTCTAATGTCTTCCGGCTGCGGCAGAATTGCGTCTTCCAGCGTTGGCTGATACGCAACGAACACATCCTTGGAAGCGACGCGGCGCACAGGGGCATCCAGATCGTCAAACAATTCATCGGCAATGCGAGCAGCAATTTCCGCTCCGTATCCCCAACTCCGCATATCCTCATATGCAACCAGCACGCGGCTGGTCTTGCGGACAGAAGTTGCGATGGCGTCCCAATCGTAAGGATTCAGCGAACGCAGATCGATCAACTCCACATCCAGACCGTTTTCGCGCTCGGCACGTTGCGCGGCCTGCAAGGCTCGCGGTACCACCGCGCCGAAGGTGATCACCGTCAGTTGCTTGCCTGGCCGAACAATTTTCGCCTTGCCAAATGGAATCGTGAAATCCGGCCCCGGATACACAGCGCGGCCGTAGGTCTCGCGATAGAGACGCTTGTGTTCCAGGAATAACACTGGATCGTCGCAACGGATCGCGGTCCGCAGCAGGCCATTGGCGTCCAGCGCATTCGAAGGATACACAACGCGAATGCCGGGCGTGTGCGTAAAAATGCTCTCGCCCGATTGCGAATGATAAATCGCGCCGCCGGTCAAATACCCTCCTGTAGCAACGCGGATCACCACCGGACTGGAAAAGGTTCCATTGCTGCGCCAGCGAATCAGAGGAAGCTCATTCCGCAGCTGATGCATAGCAGGCCAGATGTAGTCGAAAAACTGAATCTCCGCGACAGGCTTCATTCCGCGGGTGGCCATCCCCACGGCTCGGCCAACAATATTGGCCTCCGCCAGCGGAGAATTGAAAACGCGATCGTAACCAAATTCGCGCTGAAGCCCACTGGTCAGTTTGAATACCCCACCCTTCCCTTTCACTCCCACCTGCCCCAGCGAGCTTTCGCGACTGCAGTCCGCCACATCTTCCCCGAATATCACGATGCGTTCGTCGCGCTTCATTTCGTCATGCAGGCAGGCGTTGATCAAGTCAGCCATGGTGCGCTCCGCAACTGGACGCGACGGATCTTCCACACGCGGACCGGGTTCCTTCAGGAAAGAAGCGGCTGTCGGATCCAGATCCTCGGAGTACACGTGCTTATACATGCTATTGGTCGCCGGAAACGGAGATCGCAGGGCAACTTCGGTGGCCACGCGAATCTCTTCATCCACAGCCTGCTCGAGCCGCGTAATCCCGGCCTCATCCAGAATTCCCTCACGCAATAGCCGCATCTGCAATTTCGGCAGCGGATCGCGCATGGCATCGGCTTCGCGTTCGGCTTCCGACCGATAGAAACGCTCATCGTCGGACAGCGAGTGCGAATACGGCCGGATCACATGGCCATGTACAAACGCAGGCCCATGCCCCGCGCGGCAATACGCAACCGCCGCCTGCATCGTCTTGTGGCATTCAAGCGCGTCGGTGCCGTCAATTTCTGCGAAGAAAAAATTGGGAAAGTTGGCAACCAGCTTTGAAATGTTGCCGCCCGCCGTGTTCACTTCAACCGGAACCGAAATTGCGTACCCGTTGTCCTGCACCACAAACAGCACCGGCAGTTTCAGGTTGGCAGCGGAGTTCATTGCCTCCCAAAATTCGCCCTCGCTGGTAGTGCCATCTCCCAACGAGCAATACACCACCTCATCGGCGTGATAAACAACATTTTTGTAGGCGCGATAATCGTTGCCGCTGTCCGCGAGCTCCGGCTTTTTGGCAGCTTCCGGGTGATGGTTGAAATAGCGTCCCGCCTCGGCGCACCCGACTGCCTGCAAGCACTGCGATCCCGTTGGAGATGACTGGGTCACCAGGTTCAAACGCGCGCTAGCCCAGTGGGAAGGCATCTGCCGCCCACCGCTTCCCGGGTCAGCCTCCGCCCCGACCCCGGCCAACAACATCTCTTCCGTCGTCATTCCCAGCGCCAGGCACAATCCACGGTCGCGATAATACGGATAGAACCAGTCATACCCTGCCCGCAGCGCCATTCCCGCCGTGACCGATAAGGCCTCATGCCCCGCTCCAGAGATCTGAAAAAAGATCTTCTGTTGGCGCTTCAGCATAATCTCGCGATCGTCGATGCGCCGAGACTGATACATCAGTCGGTACATCTGAATCATCTGCTCAGGCGAAAGTCCGTGAGTCTCAGCCGGCGTTTTGGTCGCGGCGACAGTGCGAGTTGCTGCCATTATGGATCCTTTTCAGATCGGATTGCGTCGGCGATCGTCGTACCCTCGGAATTCTTACGGCGAACTGGCTATTTTACGGCAAAATCGGGAACACGAAGGAGTGTTTTGTTTCATGTTGTTTACGGTTGCTCCTGGCTGTGGGTTGCTTCGATTGTTCCCCCACATCCATTTCATGCTTGCGGTTGCCCGCCGGCCTTTCAGAACACCTCCATGTGCTCCGTATCACCGCCGCTGTCGCTGCAACAAAGCGGACGGCTTTGTTCGCAAAGGCAATCATCTATTCCGATGAAACGTTTTCTCGGTGGATCTCTAATTTGCAGGCTAGGTCCGCAAGTGGGAACAGGCGACGATCACACCCCAACCGGCGTGCATGAGGGGCTCAGTTGTATTGCGTGCCACAACGGGCACAACGAAAATACTCGAGCCTCCTGCGCCACCTGCCACGCTGCAAGGGGCGAATGCAAACTCAACGTGGAGAGAATGGATACCACCCACTTCAATCCGAAGAGTGCGCACAACATTCATTGGGTGAAGTGCACCGACTGCCACCACCATGGCATCCCTAAATCGACAGCAACCCCGCAAGTCGCTGGTCAATAGCCATCCAGCACAAGTGGAAGAAACGCTGGGCTTGGCCAATGCGCCGCGGTTTGCCACAACTCAACGCCTGCGGATGGTACCGTGGACGCTAGGCTTCTTCTGCAGGAAACCATTGGGTGATTGTCGTGCCATTGGTTTTCGAAGCCGTATGCAAATCATTCCATTCAATTTTCAAAGGAGCACGTCGATGGCGGTCCTCGATCTATTCAGCCTGAAAGGTAAAAACGCATTGGTCACTGGTTCGTCCCAGGGTCTTGGCGCAGGCATGGCCCTTGCCTTCGCGCAAGCCGGCGCCAATGTCACATTGCACGGCCATAAGGATGTATCGAAATCGACGGTCGAAGAAATCGCAAAAACAGGCGTTCGATCCATCTGTGTGACCGGCGACGTACGCAACCCCGCGGTCTGCACCCACATCGTCGACGAGACGGTGAAGGCCCTCGGGTCGATCGATATTCTGGTGAACAATGCGGGCACCATTCGTCGCGCGGCCGCAGCCGAACATTCCTATGAATTCTGGGCGACCGTCATTGACACCAATCTCAACAGCGTCTTTTACCTGAGCCAATATGCCGGCACAAAGATGCTGGCGCAAGGATCCGGAAAGATCATCAATATTGCTTCCATGCTGACGTTTCAGGGCGGTATTCTCGTGCCCAGTTACGCCGCCGCCAAGGGAGCGGTCGGTCAACTGACCAAGGCGCTTGCCAATGAGTGGGCTCCGAAAGGAGTGAACGTGAATGCCATCGCACCCGGTTACATGGAAACAGCCAACACGGCTCCCTTGCGCGCCGATGAAGAACGCTCAAAAGCGATCCTGAGCCGCATTCCCGCGGGAAGATGGGGTTTGCCGTCAGATCTGGCGGGTGCAGCCGTCTTTTTAGCTTCGGCCGCCAGCAATTACGTCCACGGGCATATTCTTGTGGTCGACGGCGGATGGCTTTGCCGCTAGCGCAACCCGATGTTCAATATGTTGTTGGACATGGTGGACAACCTGGAGTTCGCATGCGACCACCCTTCAGAACCTTCATTTTTTCGATTTAGAATTTTTTCCTACGAGCCGCAAGCCAACCGCCGGCGCTGATCGCGTCGGCTTGTTCTTCAGCGCGACAAGTTTCCTGATCTCGGCCACGGAAACGCTGTCCCAGAACACGGTCTTGCCATCTGGCGAGTGGAATTGCATCGACCACTGCCAACCCAGGCTATCTTCCAGTCGACTGACAAGCAGGGCGGGTTGCATCCCAGGGTAGCGCGCCGCCAATACAGCCCAGGCTTTTTGCGCATGCTGACCGCTGCGAGGTAGAGCGGTATATGTTGCCATCGGTACCTCCCCGAAATGCTGCCTTGTGTCGCGAGCTAGCCGATCCTTCTGAAGTGTATCGCTTCTTTACTCACTCTGTTGCCTCTGTTGAAGGAGTAGACTGCGTTTACAGGATCGGTGACTCTTCTGGTCGCGACGAAGTTTCCACGGATCTCACTTCAAAGCTTCCTGTTGCATCCACGGAGCACCTTCGGAGGTTTTTGCCATGAAGCGTATCGTCACCATCGCCGGCGTAGTGCTCGGCGTTCTTATCCTCATCCTTATCCTCGTTCCCCTGTTCGTCAGTGCCAACACCTTCCGTCCCAAACTTGAATCCATGGCTTCGCAGGCGCTGGGCCGCAAGGTCCAGATCGGCAATCTGGGGTTCTCATTGTTTTCCGGCTCGTTGACCGCCGACAATCTCTCCATTGCAGACGATCCGAACTTCAGTCAGTCGCCATTCCTGACAGCCTCATCCCTCAAAATCGGCGTCAAGGTCTGGCCACTCATCACATCCAAGCAGCTTGAAGTGACCAGCATTGTGATTGACAAACCCGTGGTTCACCTGATCTCGAACGCGTCGAATCAGTGGAACTATTCCACGTTGGCTACCACCGGGTCGCAGCGTCGACCTGTGTCCGAACAACCCGGATCACAAGGGACTGCCAATCTCACCGTGGGCAGCCTCGATGTTACCCATGGCGAGGTCACGATGATGTCCGCTGGTGCCAAATCTCCCAGCGTCTACAGTAATGTCGAAATAGGGACGAAGAACTTTTCCCTCACCTCGGCATTTCCAGTCACACTTTCGATGGATCTGCCAGGCGGCGGCACAATGAAGCTCAACGGCACTGTGGGGCCAATCGACTCCAGAAACGCCACCTTTACACCCGTTGAAGCAGATATTCACGTCGACTCGTTCGACATCGAAAAGAGTGGCTTCGTAGAACCCTCCAGCGGAATGAGCGGCCTTGTCGATCTGACGACTCACCTGAGCGCCGCCAACGCCAAGGCCCACCTGAAAGGTGTGGCCACCATGCGCAAACTCAAATTAGCCGAGAATGGCGCGCCTTCCGGAGTGCCGATCGCGATGGACTTCGACATGAACTACAGCATGCCCGACACATCCGGCGCGTTGAATAGCGGGCTGATGCATGTAGGCCATGCCCAGGCCAATATCAACGGCACCTTCGCCACCAAAGCAGCAGTGACATCGATCGACATGAATGCTGCTGGCCAGGGCATGCCGATTGACGACATCGTCGCTGCTCTTCCCGCCTTCGGCGTCATCCTGCCCTCGGGATCCACTCTCCGCGGCGGAACCTTGAGCATGAATGTTCACGCACAGGGTCCCACCTCCGCGCTGGTCGCCGCCGGTAACGTAGGCGCCTTCAACACCCGGCTGGCTGGATTTGATCTGGGCTCCAAACTCTCCGCCGTCTCAAAACTCACGGGTGGCCACGTCCCCACGGGTGACACCCAGATTCAGCATCTGACCAGCAACATCAACTACAGTCCAGCGGGCATCCAGGCTTCGAATATTGATCTTGTCGTGGTTGGAATTGGACAGGTCACAGGCGGCGGCACACTCAGCGCCAACAATGCACTCAACTTTCACCTGGTGGCGCAGCTCAGTTCTGGGGGCGGCATTTTGGGCGGCACGCTCGGCAAAAGCGTCTCCATGGTGAAGCTCCCGTTCGCCGTGCAAGGAACGGCCAGTCAGCCAACAATTATTCCTGATGTCGGCGGCATCGTGGGTGGCGCTGTCTCCGGCCTGGCCGGCTCGCTTGGGGGCGCGACCAATGGGAACGTTGGGAACGCAGGAGCGGCTGCGCAACAGCTTAGCAAGGGACTTGGCGGCCTTCTCAATAAGAAGTACTAGAGTCGCCCCTTTCATCTTCTCGCTTTCTACTCCACCACTGTCGAACAGGACCACGTGGACTTCGCGATGCAGGCAATCCCATTTTTTTCAGTCAATGGCAAAGCGCGATCGCTTCGACTTCAAAGCGACTTCGAATTGGAATGACATGAGTCCCGATACCCTGAAGCAGTATCAGGTGGTTCTATGCTGGATGACGCGCCATCCACTGCCGCGCAGCGCGTTGCCTTCCGACATTACATGGAACATGGGGGTGCGTGGCTCGGGTTTCATATCGCCGGGTGGATGGACTATCAAAGCCCCGGGGAAGTTCTACGGGCAATCTCCGGTCTTTCGAAGACAATGGGAGCGACTTCCGACACTGGGCAATTCGCTTTCTGTGGCTATGACCCGGCAGATGCCGTTCGCAAACTGGCGCCCCGCCTGCGCATGGTGCACTTGAAAGATGTGAAGGCCAAGGGAAGCGACGTGAACGTGCTTCTGGGTGACGGAATTGCGAGGGTACCCGCGGTGATGCACGAACTTCATCGGCAGAGCTTTGCGGGCCTGGTTGCCGTGGAATACGAAAAAGAAGGACCCGTGGATCAGGATATGGCGAAGGAAATTGCATATTGCGAGGAGCCTCGCGTAACTGCGGCGCGAATTGGGCCGCTTGGAGGAGATCCACAATGCGAAGACTATTTTCGCTGACGCATTTCCCGAATGCGCGGAGCGTTCAGCTGAACGATCATCTCGTCGATCGAAAGATTGTGATAGCTAAACGTCCCCACCCCAATATTCAGCCGATTGAGTGCATGGAGCGGAGATATAACATTGACCAGCCCCGTTGCGGCAGCCAGCTTCACGAAATTCCGTCGCGTCGTCATGCAGCGTATCGCTTTTCTTGGGCTCTGCATTTCGCTTGGGCGTTCCAGACTGACAAACGATCGACCTCAACCTGCCCGGCGATGATCCTGTTTCTAATCTTCTGAAATAAAGGCCGCATCGCTGCAGGTGGGGCGCATCGCAATTCACAGTATCAAGGCAACGGGGGCACGTCGCGTTCCCTGGGGCGCTGTCCGGACTTCGCGACAGACATCCACGGCACGTGACCCAGGCTACATGGGCGGATCTGGCAGCAGCACGGATGGAATTGCGTCCAATGCAATCGCAATTGCCCCCCAAAGCACGGCCTGGTTGCCCGCCGTGCCGGAGGCGATTCTCGGTACCGCGAATTCACTTCCATGCAACTGCTGCCGCACAAATTCAATCATCACTGGATGTCCTCCGACTTCTCCGCCCAGCAGGATCAGGTTGGGATTCAGAATCAAGGACAAATTGACGATGATGTCCGCGATAATTTCAGCTCGTTTATGAACGATTTTTTTTGCGCGGGCCTCTCCGGCATGGGCCAGATCCAATACTGCGGTTGCGTTTACTTCGGCGGCAGCGATCTTTTCACCCTCGGCGTGCTTCCCACTGGCTTCGTGCCAGCTCTTCAATATTCCTCGACTCGTCAACACCATTTCCAGTTCGCCAAATTCATAAATGGTGGGCTGTTTTCGGGAGGTACCTGGCAAGCGCATATACCCTATTTCTCCCGCCGACCACTGCGATCCATGGTGGATTCTGCCGTCCAGAATAATACCGGCACCGACATTGTCTCCTATATCGATCAACACGAAATCCTTTTCGGATTGTGCCGCGCCACAGTACTGCTCTCCCTGCGCTGCCAGGTTGATGTCATTCTCCAACATCACGGTACAGTGGACGGCGTTGCTCAGCATGGCGCGAAGAGGAACGGATCGCCAGTCTTCCAGTGTGCTGATGGCCAACACAGTGCCTTCGTCGACATTTGTAATCGCCGGCACGCCGACAACGACGGCTAACAGTTGGTCCCGTGTCTTCTTCTGCTTTCGCAGTAGCAATTTCAATTCTTTCTCGATGTACCCACAGACGGCAGCCGGCTTTGTGCTGCAATTTGTCAACGGGAGTGTACGCTTTTCCAACTCAAATCCGTTCAAATTGGTAAGCAGAAAGGAGAGGCTTGCCGAGGAAATCTGCACAGCGAGCAAACACCCCCGTTCCGCGTTGAAACGGATCATATCCGGCGGACGTCCTCCGCTCGACTCGCCCTCGCCCAGCGGTTCTACCAGACCTTTCTGTAACAGGTCTTTCACGACGTTCGTCACCGTGGGAGCACTCAGTCCAGAAGCCCGAACCAGATCCGCTCGAGAACACGAACCAAAGTCGCGCAAGAGCTTCAAAACGCAGTGGGCATTCGTGTGTCGCAGAACTGAGGGCCTGCCCAGTGGGATATCGTTTCTCGTCATTTCGGTCCGGGAAAGCTAGGAATCTGACGGCTACTATATGCCATCGATGGCGCGTTCGTCATCACCAAAGACGCTCGGTATGCGGACTTTGCAAACTTTTCTTAGAAAAAAATAAATCCTTGATTTTATGCGCACTTCCGCGAGATACTAAACAAACATTAAGAAGTCTGCAAAGCAATAGAGTTCCACCACTCTGAGCCGTCGATCGTTCCTCTCCGTTTTTATTTTGTTATTTCAAGCCTTCTGAACGTAATCTTGGGGTGGCATTTCGCGGTGCAAACGCCACCGTGTGCCGCAACCCGCAACACGAGATCCTAACTGTTTGCGGACTCTCATTACTTGAGGATGGTGTCGTGGGAGACGCAGATATGGAAACGCCTCGTTGGATGAATGGGGTTGAACCGCCGGCGCATCTCCTGCGGGCCGGCGAAACCCAGATCCTCGAGATCGAGTGCCGCGAGCAGCCGCAACGACTCCTCGACTTGATTCGCGCCTATCGCAGCGATCCGGAACTTCGCTCCCAGCTCACAAACTTTCGCCGGCTTTCTCAACAGCCAGGCCCCGTCATGTTCATTGGAATGGGCGCGTCCTTCTGCTCCTCGTTCAGCGCTTCTGTCCTGCTAACGACTCACGGCAGGCTCTCATTCTCCGGGGACGCTGGCGAGTGGCTGCACTACGCTCGGCCGGTATGGAACGACGCCGCTCTCTCCGGCTATGACATGGGCGTGATCGCGGCCGCATTGGTGTATGTGCGCCAGTCCTTTGTCCTCTCGACACGCATGCAGGAAATGGTGGTCAGTGTCGTCTTAATTGGCGCGATGTCCGGCGCGCTCGCGGGTGGGGCTATCACTGATCGCATTGGCCGTCGCGCCACCCTTCTCTGGGGTGGTGCCATTTTTCTTTGCGGTTCACTGTTGGCCTTTGCCTCGCCGAACGTCGTCATTCTCATCGTCGCGCGTTTCCTGCTGGGCGTGGCTGTCGGCTTCACATCCGTTACCGCGCCTGTATACGTTTCAGAACTTGCGCCTCCCCGCTCGCGCGGCATGCTCATCGGCCTCTCCAATTTGCCCTCACCATCGGGATCGCGCTGGCCGACCTGGTGGGTTACTGGCTGGCCAACCAGCACGCCTGGCGGCTGATGTTTGGCATGGGAGCACTGCCAGCGGCGCTCCTTATCCTTCTGCTGCTCACCTTGCCGGAAAGTCCGCGGTGGCTGTTTGCGCAGCATCGCATCGCTGAGGCTGAATCCGTGCTCAGCACCTACACCGATGCGGAAGGCGCTCGCCTGCTGATCGCCGATATTCACGCCGCTCTGGCAATCAAATTGGAACGCCGCTGGAGCGCCCTGTGGAGTCCGGCGGTGCGTATCTCGTTGTTCATCGCCGCCGGCTTCCTCATCCTGCAACAAGTAACCGGCATCAACGCCATCTTGTATTATGGACCGCAAATTTTTTCGCTCGCCGGCATCGCATCCAATAAAAACGCCATCTTCGCCACCCTCCTTGTGGCGATCACCAACGTGCTCGCCACCATCATTGCCCTCGTGCTGGTCGATCGGGTGGGACGAAAACCACTGCTGTACGCTGGTGTCGGCGGCATGACAGCTTCTCTGTTGATGCTCGCGTATTCCTTCCACAATCAGGCCGCCTTCGGTGCTGCGCCCGGCATCGTCGCCACCATTTGCCTGATGGTCTACATCACCTGCTTCGCCTTCAGCATGGGGCCCATCGCGTGGATTCTTGTGTCAGAAGTTTTCCCTCTGCAGATTCGTGGCCGCGGAGTTGCCCTGGCATCCCTGGCCTCCGGCGCAGCCAATTTTTTTGTTTCCCTTACTTTTCTGTCGCTCATCAAAGCGGCAGGAAATTCATCCACCTTCATCATCTATGCAGGGTTTTGTATCCTCACGCTGCTCTTCGTTCGCTTCGTCGTCCCGGAAACCAAAGGGCGCGAGTTGGAAAGGATTAGCACCGAGGCGAACGCGATTGCACGCTGAGTGAAATCCCAAGGAGAGGCAGTACGACGATGGCAAATCCCCCAAATCATGACGCCGTGGAAACCACGCAGCGCGGTGGCAATCCCGCGACCGCGAAGCCCGGCTGCGAGCCATCCACTGACGCCGGCTATGTCGCTGGTGTCGACATTGGAGGAACCAACCTGCGACTCGCGCTCGCAGATCGATCGGGTGCCATCGTCGCGAGATGGTCGTCGTCCACCGAGGGTGTGCGCGGTGCAGACGCGGTTGTTGAACTTATTTGCGACGGCGTTGAACGCTTGCTGCAGCAAACCCCCATTCCGCGCAACTCCCTCAAAGCTATCGCAGTTGGCGTACCCGGAGTGACCGACGTCGAGGAGGGTCGCGTGATCTCGACATCCTATCTGCTCGGACGGCACGACGTTCCACTGGCCGCAATGCTCGAAGCGGAGTTGAACTCACCGGTCGCGGCAGAGGATTAACAAACGAGCAGGAATCGTCGCCGTAACGGCCGTCACCGATCACTGCGCCACCGACCGCTACAATGGGGCTGGTTTCGTTCCTGGAAGGAGTGCGATGAAAAAGCTTTTGCTTGTTTTGCTGCTGACTGCATTCGCGATTCCGGTTCTGGCACAAGGAGCGCCGCCACAAGGCGCTGCGAATGCGCCCTACACCGTGGAGTATTACTACAAGACGCAATGGGGTCATCAACAGGAGTTTCTCGATCTGTTTCTAAAGAATCACTTCCCTCTACTGCGAAAGATTCAACAGACCGGCCGCATCACCTCGCTCAAGATCGAGACGCCCGCGAACCATATGACAGAAGACGCGCGATGGGATTACCGCGTGACCATTACCTATAAGAATTCCACGGTTGCCACCACTGCGGATCCTGAAGAAGACGGGTTCATCCGACAACTCTATCCCGATCAGGAGACCTACAAGCGCGAGGAGCAACGGCGATTCGAAATTCTGCTGGCGCATTGGGACTTGCCGGTCACCAACATTACACCTCCAGCAAACTAGGATGGAAAGCGCGAATGACGCGAGCGTTATTGCCGATCAGTACGATTGCACGCAAGCTGAATCTGCCGGAAAGCCGATATGAAACGTTGGGCACCTACGGCGCAAAACTGAAGCTGGATTTGTTGACCGACCCGGCATTTCCGCGTCGTGGCAAGCTGATCCTGGTAACTGCCACAACGCCAACCGTTTCGGGCGAGGGCAAAACCGTCACCGCCATCGGTCTGGTGCAGGGCATGGAGCGCATTGGCAAGAAGGCCATCGTCACTTCTCGAGAACCGTCTCTGGGCCCCGTTTTTGGCATGAAGGGCGGCGCAGCCGGAGGCGGCCTGTCGCAGGTGGAACCGAGCCAAAAAATCAATTTGCATTTCCATGGCGACATTCACGCCATGACCTCTGCCCACAATCTGCTGGCGGCATTGACCGACGCTCACCTGTTCCATGGCAATGAACTTGACCTTGACCCGGATCGAATCACCTGGCCACGCTCTATGGATATGAACGATCGCGCGCTTCGCCGCATCGCGATTGATATCGATGGCAAAAGAGATGGCGCCAATCGCCGTACTGGATTTGTGATCACCGCCGCTTCGGAGATCATGGCGATCATGGCGCTCGCCAAAGACCGCAGCGATCTTCGCCGGCGTCTAGCCTCGATCGTCATCGGAGCTTCGCGCACCGGAAAGCCGGTGCGAGCCGCGGATTTGCAGGCCACTGGCGCAATGATGGCGCTGCTGGAAGAAGCGCTTCTGCCGAACCTGGTGCAGACCACGGAGGGCGCACCTGCACTGGTGCATACAGGCCCCTTTGGAAATATTGCGCACGGAACCAGCAGCATCATTTCACAGGATATGGGCCTTCGACTGGCGGACTACGTTGTCAACGAAGCCGGCTTTGCGGCTGATCTGGGCGCAGAAAAATATATGGACATCGTCACGCGGGTCTTAGGCGTAAGCCCATCGGTCGCTTTGCTCGTGACCACGGTGCAAAGCATGCGAAACCAGGGGGATGGCGACCTGCAGAAAGGATTTGCAAATCTGGCGCAACATATTCGCAGTCTGCGCCACTTTGGCGTTCCGCTCGTAATCGCCGTGAATCGATTTCCCCACGACAGCGAGGCTGACCTGGCGCAGTTGCTCGCCTACTGCGACCGGCAATGCGTCGCATGCGAGATGACAGAACCCTTTACCCGTGGAGGCGAGGGCTCGATCGACCTTGCCCGCACAGTTGTTGAAACCATTGACGCAAATGTCGGCGCTGAAATCACTCCAGCGTATGCGTTGAGTGACTCGTACGCGGAGAAAGCCAGCAAGGTTGCGACACGGGTATACGGTGCCGATGGTGTCGAGATGAGCGAAACTGCCAAGGAAAAACTCCGGCAGCTGGTGGATTGGGGATTTGAGGGTTTACCCATTTGCATCGCGAAAACGCAGTATTCACTCTCGGACAATCCCAAGCTGTTGGGGGCTCCGGAGGGCTGGAAGCTGCGGATTACGGACGTTTCGCTGTCCGCAGGCGCGGGGTTTGTGGTGATGATTGCCGGCAATATGATGCTGATGCCGGGCCTGCCGAAGGTTCCTCGGGCGGTCGAAATCGACGTGAACGAGGCAGGAGAAATCGTCGGGGTGTAACGTGAAATCCCTTCAGAAATCTCTCGAATACAGATGGTTGCCTGAGCAACCAAAAAGCGCGTTTTCTGACATTTTAGTTGCTCAGGCAACCATCCATCTTGCTGCGGTTTTGGTGCACTTTTCGGGTCAAAAACCGAATCGAAACCGTTCGCGGATTTCGTACTGGGAACCGGTCGGCAGAGTGAAGCTTTCATAGAGAAGAAATTCCTCCGCCACAAACCGGCTGAACTTCGGTTGATGACGAATTCTCGTTTTTAGCATCTCCAGCCCTATGGCATTTCGTCTGCCCTTGCTGCGCGCCAGCGTAATGTGGGGCTGGTACGGGCGATCCTCTGGAGCGAATCCGCACGGGATGGTGGTTTTTATCACTTGTTGCTGGAGAGCCAGCAATTCCGGCGTGCGGGCGACGCCGGCGAAGAAAATTCCCGCGCGGTCGAAGAAACCCACCTGGTCCAGCTCAATCGGAATGGGCGCGGCGTGCAGTTCTCGCAATCGAGCGACGACGCACTGATACTGTGTTTCGCTGGTGTTGCCCAGAAATTGCAGAGTGATGTGCCACGACTCGGGCATCGACCAACGCAATCCATCTCCCTTCACTCGATGCCGCATAGAAATCTTCTCGAGTTGTTCGATCGCCGAAGCGGCGAGTGGAATTCCAACGAAGAGTCGCATACGAGACAAGTGTAAGATGCGGTTGCCGCCCGTGTGGCACTTTCAGCCAGAAACCGTGGCCGTGCGCCAAGTTAGTCAGCACCAGATTGCTTTGTAATTTTTTTGTCATCGCGTTGTGAATTGAGTCTGCGAGCGGGACAATGATCTTACAGCTCTCTTCCACGATTCACTGTGGCCGTCCCGTCCATTTCTTACGACGGCCTCCTCTGTCCATCGCGAATGACCGCTGATACCACCTGCACCCCGAAGGTGAAGCATGAATACAGAACTCATAGAAGCACAGGCACAGGCTAGGCACCCCAAAGGCACGCAGGCGCGTGTTCTGCTCTCCTCAGTTTTCGGCCCGTATGCACAGGATGACGAATTCGGCAGTCGCAGCATCAATCCCATGGAGCTGTATCACAACCAGGTAACGCGGATGCAGGGATCTTTTTCGCTGCGAATGTTCCACCGCTCATGGGGCATCATGATGATCCAGCAGAATATTTCCGCGCCATCGACGGTTCTCGATTTTCCTACCCGGGAAAAGTTTGCTGAAGAGTTGAAGGCCAATCACTACGACATCGTCGGAATCTCGTCCATTATCGTCAATATCGGCAAGGTTGCGGAAATGTGCCGCATGGTGCGCGCGATTTCTCCGGAATCAGTGATTGTGGTGGGCGGCCACGTGGCCGCGCTACCGGACATTGCCGAAAGAGTCGATGCCGACCATATCGTGCGCGGAGACGGCATCGCGTGGATGCGCGCCTACCTGGGAGAGGATACCGCAGCGCCCATTCGCCACCCGCACATCGTCTCCGGATTCGACGTACGCGCCATGGGTCTTAAAGCTTCGGAAACCGCAAGCGAAACTGCGGCCACCATCATTCCCTCGGTGGGTTGTCCACTAGGCTGCAATTTCTGTACGACGTCGGCCTTCTTCGGCGGCAAAGGAAAGTTCCTGAATTTCTACAACACCGGCAAAGAGCTCTTCGACGTGATGTGCGAGATGGAGCGGACGATGAAGGTTCGCTCCTTCTTTATGATGGACGAGAATTTTTTGCTTCATCGCCAGCGCGCCATGGAATTGCTGGACCTGATGAAGGCTGAAGGCAAGGCATGGGCAATGTATGTCTTCTCTTCAGCGAACGCGATTCGCAAGTACAGCATGAAGGAATTGGTTGAGCTGGGAATCTCCTGGATATGGATGGGGCTGGAATCGCCGCGCGCCGGCTACGCCAAACTTCAGGGACAAGACACGCGTTCCCTGACCCGTGAGCTGCGCCAACACGGCATCAAGCTGTTGGGTTCCAGCATTATTGGATTGGAGCATCACACTCCCGCCAACATCGCGGAAGAAATTGAACACGCAGTTGCGCATGAAACGGATTTCCACCAGTTCATGCTGTACACGCCGGTGCCGGGAACGCCTCTGCACAAAGAGATGACCGAGAAGAAGCGAATGCTGGATGTGAACCTTGCCGATATTCACGGCCAAGACAAATTCAATTTTGAGCATGCAGCCATTTCGCGCGATGAGTCCAATCGTTTTCTGAATCTGGCTTTTTTGCGCGACTTTCAGCGCAATGGGCCAAGCCTATTCCGCATTTGCCGAACGACCATGGATGGCTGGAAGCGGTACAAGAACGATGCCGATCCGCGCATTCGAAAGCGCTTCCAGTGGGAAGTTCGCTCCATCCGAACCGCGTACAGCGGCCTGTTGTGGGCCATGGAAAAACAACTGCGCCGCAGCAACCGGGCAGTCAGCGACCAGATTCGTGCGTTGCGACTGGATATCGGCTCAGAATTCGGCATCGTGACGAGGGCGATTAGCTGGGCCCTGGGACCGCTGGCTTTATGGACCAGCCGTCGCGAAGAAAAGCACCTGGCTGAAGGTAAGACCTACGAGCCGAAGACAATTGTTGAGCACCGCAACTGGACTGCCGCCTAGCTCATCCCTTGTGAACAACGCTCTCTGTGTGCCCGCAGGGCGGAGAAACTCGCGGCTTGCGGTGTGCCGATCAGCCTGTTGCTAACACCCTACCTGCGCGATGAGCTGTCTCATGTGACGTATGGCGATCCCTGGAGTTTCGCGGTCGCGGGGCTGTTGACGTTTCTGGCGATCGCTGTGGCCGCGTATGTTCCGGTGCAGCGGGCAGTCTTTGTGGATCCGGTGCGCGCGCTGCGAGCGGAATAGCGACATCCGATCGGGGACGGCGCAGTTGCGGATTTTCAGCTGGAAGGATCGGCGAGGATTGTGTCGACGGATAGAACCGGCAAGCGAATTTCCGCGCGACAGCCGGGTCCGTCATTGCGATTTGCCACGGTGAGAGTGCCGCCGTGAGCTTCGATGATCTGCAGCGCCAGGATCAGGCCGACACCCATGCCGCCGGGCTTGGTGGTGTAGAGCGGAACAAACAGATTGGCGGGATTGGCCAGGCCGGCGCCATTGTCCTCGACAAGAATGACGATGCTTTCGGCTTGATGCCTGCAAATCACCGCGACTCGCACCGCGGATTTATCCTGATGAGCCTGGATCGCCGCATCTACGGCATTGCGAACCAGGTTGATGAGCGCCTGTTCGAGCTGGGCTGCATCGGCGTAGATTTCGACATCCTTCTGGAGCTCGAGAACAACGTTGACGCGCGTTTCAAGGTGACAGATGCGTTCCAGCAACGGAGCGGCAGCTGAGACAGCCTTGACCGGAGGAGGCAGTTTGGCAAGCTGGCTGTAAGCCTGCAGAAAACGGTTCAACGACTCGGCACGCTCCTCAATGATGGCGAGCCCATGCTCCATGTCGACCGGATTCAATTCCTGCCTGGGGAACTCAACTCGGGCAATCCCATCTGGCGGCGGAACGGCGAAGCTGCGCATCATGCGCGAGCGAAGACTGCCGGCGATCGACTTGATGGGCGTCAGGGAGTTGTTCACTTCATGCGCCAAAACGCGGATGAGCCGTTGCCATGCCTGCCGCTCCTGCTCGCGCAGCACGCCGCTTACATCGGACAGCAGCAATAGCGTATGCGGCGTTCCCTCTTGATAGAACTTGCTGCGGCGCACCATCCATCGGCCTTGGCGCCCGTGCATGGTCAATGTGACGACGCTGTTGTCCGCGCAATGCAGGATGTCCGTCAGGCCCAATGAGGCGGCACTGCGATGCAGCATGGAGTTGGCGGGAAGCTGCAGCATTTTGCGGGCGGCAGGATTTGTCAATTGCAATTCCGCAGCCGCGTTAAAGGCGAAGACGGGAAGCTCCATGCTTTCGACGACGCACTCGAGGAGCGCAAACGTTTCCGATTCGCGATGACGGCGCACGCGCAAGTCGCCGGCAAGCTCGTTGATCTGCGCCGCCAGATCGCCGAGAGCATCGCCTTGGCCAATTTCTCGGGCGCGGAACGAATATTCATTTTCGCGCAACGCAGCGACGACATTGGAAAGAGTCTGTAAGGGTCGAACGATGTGCTGGAAAATTGACGAACCCAACCACGCCAACGCGAGAATGAGAACTACAAGGACGCATACCCAAACCAGCACCGACGCGCGCCACAGAAACAACGCGACGAAAGCGAGGACGACTGCCGGGCTGGCCAGCGCTACAAGCAGCGCGGCCAGGCGGACTTCAAAGCGAAGACGCGGAATTCTGAATCCGATCATGGGCCGAGGTTGTACAGAAGCGGAGGGTCGTGCCCGCTTTGCTGCGCTAGATGCCATACTTTTCCATCCGCCGGTACAGTGCGCCGCGACTCACCCCAAGGGCTTCGGCTGCCCGGCTTACATTGCGAGAGTGCCGAGCCAAGGCTTTGCGGATCAAGATGTTCTCCACCGCTTCCAAGCTCATTTCGTCGATCGAGTTGGAAACGCGAGCGGACTGAAGATTGAGATCCGCCGCCAGAATACGGCTGCCGCGACTCATGAGGACGGCACGTTCCATGGTGTGTTCCAGTTCACGCACATTGCCTGGCCACGAATGATCCAGCAGCGACTGTAACGCGGAGGGGTTGAAGCCTTCAATGGACTTGCGGTAGCGCGCGGCGTATCGCGCAAGGAAATGCGCTGCCAGTACTGGAATATCCTCGGTGCGGTCGCGGAGCGGAGGCAGGTGGATTTCGACCGTATTCAGCCGGAATAACAGATCCGGACGGAAGCGACCCTGTTCCGCTTCCTGCGTCAAGTCTGTGTTGGTTGCCGAAAGAACGCGGACATCGACTTTTCTTGTTCGTGAGGAGCCGACACGTTCCAGTTCTCCCGCCTCCAGCACGCGCAGGAGCTTCGCTTGCTGACGAATCGGGACATTGGCAATTTCATCCAGAAATAAAGTTCCCTTGTCGGCGAGTTCAAAGCGGCCAATACGGTCGGCTCGCGCATCGGTGAAGGCACCTTTGACGTGACCGAAGAGTTCGCTTTCAAAGACGCCTTCGGAAAGCGCGCCGGTATTGACGGCAATCCAGGGCTGGTCGGCGCGGGCTGAAAGTGCGTGCAGGGTGTGGGCGACGATCTCTTTTCCGGTGCCATGTTCGCCGGTAATTAAAACATTCGCGTCCGACGGGCCCACTCGCGCCATTGCGTCCAGAACTGGTTGCATAGCGGCCGATCCGGCGATCATGTCTGGCCTGCCGATGGCCCGCAGCAACTGATTTTCAGCCTCGAGCAGCTGGGCCCGGCGCAATGCCCGATAGAGCGTGACCTGATTTTGCACGATGGTGAGCAAGCGCGCATTTTCCCATGGCTTCGCGATAAAGTCGCGGGCGCCGCGTCGCATTGCTTCCACTGCGAGCTCAACACTGGCCCACGCGGTCATCACGATGACGGGAAGTTGCGGCTCGATCTCCAACACCTGTCGCAGCATGTCCAGCCCTTCATGGCCAGAAGTAGTGTCGCGAGTGTAGTTCAAATCCATCAACAATGCGTCGTAGGATTGATTGCGCAACGCCTGCAGCGCGGCAGCCGGTGAGCCGACAACGTCCACCTGGAAACCAGCAGGCTGCAGTAAGAGTGTCAGCGCCTCAAGAATCTGCGGCTGGTCATCGGCCGCCAGCACCCTGGGAAGGGTTCCAGTCTCCGCTTGTTTCCGATCAAGAAGCACGGGTTGATCCGCCATGGCAGCTCCTCGACTAGAGTACCGCGATTGCGCCCCGGTCCTTCAACGTTGGGGAACACTACCGGTTTTGGCATCTGCCACGGAGATGTGGCTCCGCTGCAGAGTGGCGCCAACGGCACGGTCGAGTTCCACGCGCGCTTTTTCATAGGCCGTCATGGCCGCGACCAGATCCGACTCCGCCAGAGCGAGATCGTGTTGCGCGGAAAGGGTCTGATAGGACGACCCCGCACCTAGTTTCTGTTCCTGCTGCATAATCCCAAAAGTTTTCTGAGCCAGGTCGCGTGCCTTTCGCGCGGAGTCGACACGAGCCCGGCTTTGCTCAAAGGCGTACTGTGCGTTTTTCACCTCAATCAGAATTTGTTTCTGCTGCTCCTGCTGCAAAATCTGTGCCTGGCGGTACTCCAACTCCGCGCGATACTGATCCGCTTTTGCGATGCGATTGCGAATAGGGATCGAAATCTGACCGCCAACATAGTATTCCGGAGAGCTATTGTTGAACGTGTTTTGCAGCGCCCCACCAAAGTTGTGGGGCAGGTTGGTGGTGTTTGGAGGTAGCGATCCAGAGGGAAAGCCCATGCCGTAGTTTGGATTCAACGGCCCCGCCAGTCCGCTGCCGGCGATGTAGCCGACGAGGTTTACGGTCGGCAGAAGCGCATTGCGCGCTGTTTTTCGGGTAATCTCTCGGTTTCTCAGATCGAGCTGCGACTCCGCCAGATCTGGGCGGTTTTGCAGCGCCTCAGTCACCAAATCGTTCATATTGGCATGTGCCAGGTCGTTGTCCATATGCATTTGAGCCGTGGGAACCACGGGCATGGCTACCAGAACGCTGTCGTTTAGATTCTTGGTGATCGCATTTTTCATTAGTAACTCTTGCAGTTGCAAATTGGCTTTTGCGACCGTCACATCCTGATCGCGCTTTGCGACTTCCGCCTCATCCCGCAATACTTCCATCTCTGGGATGGCCTGCAGATCCAGCTGTTTCTTGCCATTGTCATAGGTTTGCCGGGCAAACTGAAGAGAACGTTCTTGAACTTGTTCCTCCTGATAGGCATTGAACAAATCCCAATAGATGTTTTCAATTTGGGTCACAGTAGCAATCAACTGTGCCTTGAAAGCAAGATCCGAGATCTTCTCATTATTTTTGGCGATATACATGAATCGCTTATTCGGAAGAAAGCCAAAGCCCGCCAATAGCGGCTGTGTCAATTCAAACCTGTAGTTGGAGGAAAGCGACGGTGAAAGATTAAAAAACGGACTGTTCACGGACTGCCGCTGATTGTAGAAATCAAACTCCAACCGCGTACCAGGCGAGAAGGCCTGGGTGTAGGTGAAATCCCCGGTCGTCGTATGCGTCTGCAAGGACGGCACGCCATACACTTGTTGATTGACCACCGGAAGCGTCTGCGCATCGACGCCGCCCATTCCGATGATCAGCGGATCGTACGACGAAATCTGTGTTCCCGTTCCGAGAGTGTTTTGTACCAGCCCCGCAGCGCCAGCTCCGGCACCCCCTGTCCCGCCCGAAGTGCCTCCAGCACCCGCTCCGGCCGCAGACCCAATGCCGCCAACCCCAGCCCCTGGGGTATTTTGTATGACGCCAGTGTTGACTCCGCGAATGGAGCCGCCCGCATCGGCTCGCTGCAAATCGGTAGCTGCAATCGGCAGGTTGTAACGCGCGATGGCGATATCGAGGTTATTTTCCAGGCCTAGCGTAATCGCATCCTGCAGCGACAGATACAGTTTGCCGTCGTGGATCAGCGAATTGATGTCAGCAGAGTTTCCCATGTCCGGAGATGGGACACGCAACGGGACGTAGGGCCCCCACAGGGACTCGGAGTGCGGAATATCCAAACGCAGCGGCTCAGCCTGTCGCGTCCGTTGCGCATCTGTAACTGTCACAGCTACACACAGACCAATCGATAAACAGGCGGCCAACAAAGTCCGCGTACGAGATGTCGTAAGATTCATCAAGCTCTTCCGTCTCCTGTCTGCTGAAGCTCCGGACGTGCGGAGTCAGAAAGCATCCAGCCGTCACTGAGCTGGACAGTTCGTGTTCCGTAGGTCGCATTCAACTCTGAATGCGTGACTTGAACAATCGTGGTGCCTTCCTGGTTGAGTTCGCGGAATAGCTCCATGATTTCTTTGGCCTGTACAGAGTGAAGATTGCCGGTGGGCTCGTCTGCCAGCAGCAGTGCGGGCTTGTGAATGACGGCGCGGGCGATGCCGACCAGCTGTTGCTGACCCCCTGAAAGCTGAGACGGAAACAAATCTTTTTTTGCGACCATGCGGAAGCGATCGAGAACGTCAGCCACCATCGCTTGGCGTTCAGACGTGGGGATATTTTTATAAGACAGAGGAAGGTCGATATTTTCCGCGACGGTCAGATCATCAAGCAGGTGATAGCTCTGAAACACCATACCAATGCTGCGGCGGGACAGGTCCGCGCGCTGCTTTCGGTTCAGCTTGTGAACAGGCTGCTCTCCGAACCAATATTCTCCCTGCCAGTCATCATCGAGCAGGCCGAGGATATTCAGCAGCGAGGATTTTCCGGAACCGGAAGGCCCCATGATTGTGATGAACTCACCCGGTTGAATGTCCATGTGGATGCGACGCAGCACCCACAACTGCCCTGCCCCTAATTTGTAACTACGGTCGATATTTTTTAGTTGAATCATTCTTCCCTCACTTCTCCACAAATCTTTGTACTCGTACTTATGGCGCTGCAGAACTTGGGCTACTCGGAGCGGAGCGCCTCGACGGGTTCAATCCTTGCCGCTCGTCGCGCTGGAATATAGCTAGCCACCAGCCCTACCACGAGCAGCAGAGCCGATACGGCCGCGATGGTCAGGAAGTCATGCTGGGCGACCCCATAGAGGAAACTGCGAACCAACTTTGTGGCGAAATATGCGGCGAGAATTCCAATCAGCAGGCCGGCAGTCAGAAGTCGACTGGCCTGGCGCAGGATCATGCGAAGAACATCCTCGCGCTGCGCGCCCAGCGCGATCCGCACGCCAATTTCTCGCGTACGCTGGCTCACGCTATAACTCAGCAGCCCATACAGTCCTGCCGCGGCGATCAGGACCGCGGCGATGGCGAAGATCCACAGTAATCGCGCGGCGAGTGTCTGACTGCCGAGCAAGCCATCAATTTGCTGCGGCATGGTTTGCACGCTGTTCACGATGAATTCTGCGTTTTGCTGAGAGAAAATCCGGCTGATGGTGGGGACGATAACTTCAGGCGGCTGGGCGGTACGCACGACCAACTCCATCGCCATGGAAACGATGGGGTAGAAATCATCCTTTAGCGGAATTTGATTCAGATCGACATCAACTTCAGGGACCGCGGGTTGACCGAGGACGTTGGGTGTGTCTTCGACAATGCCCACCACGCTGGCATTTTGAAGAATGCTTTTTGCCGTAGGGTCGGTATCGAGATTAAGCCTCTTCTGCAGTGGCTGGGCCCCAAGATATTGACGGGCGAAGGCCTGATTGACAACGACGACAGGAGCAGTGCCGATGCGATCTCCGTCATCAAAGGGACGGCCTTGGAGAATGCGAATCTGCAGCGTGCGATATGCTCCCGGCGTGACAGCGTGCAGTTCGACCGAACGATGGGCAGCGTTGGCCGCGGGATCGCCGATGACTTCGAAGGTGGTCGCCATGTGCACATTGTCGGTCAGGGGCGCGGAGGTCACTAACGCAGCAGACTCTACGCCGGGAATCTGGCGTACGCGCGCCAGCAGTGGGTTGTAGAAAACCGTATGGAGGTCGGTCGAGGTCGCGTCCGCTGCTGTGGGCGTAAATCCTCCACGGGAGAAGAATTGGGCTACCACCAGATGCTGCGGATTGAAGCCCACGGGAATGTGACGCAGCGCATACAGAGTACGCAGCAACAGTCCGGCCGACACCAGCAAAACCAGGGACAACGCAAGCTCGCTGACAATTAAAGCATTGCGCAGGCGGAGTTGCTTGACGCCGGCGCCGGCCCCGCGGGAGCCTTCATGCAGCGCTTCCTGTGGATCGGCAGATGCAGCTTGAAACGCGGGGATGGTTCCGAAGATCACCGCTGAAACGATGGAAAGCAAAATCAGCAGCAGGATGACATGCCAGTTCAACGCAATATCTCCGGAGCGATTCAAATGAGCATTGATGGAATGGCGAAGCAATGCGAGGCAGGTGTAGGCGATGCCTAAACCGCATACACCTCCGGCGATGCCGAACAACAGGCTTTCTGTTAGGAATTGCCGCACGACGCGTCGGCGCGCCGCACCCAATGCGGCGCGCACAGCAATCTCCCGGCGTCGAGCCGCCATGCGGGTCAGCATCAGGCCAGCAATGTTGGCGCAGGCGATCAGCCAGACGAGCAGCACCGCGCCTTGCAAAGCGAGCAGGGCCGGGCGCACCGAACCCACCAGCGAATCGAGGTAATTCTGGACGCCGACATTTTTTGTCAGGTGCTGATCGGGAAATTGCCGGGCGATGTTGGCTTGGATTCCACTCAGTTCAGTCCGCGCGGCAGCGACGGAGACACCGGGTCGCAGACGCCCGATTCCGCGCAAGAACCCGTTGTCGCGTTGCTCCATATCTGCGGTGTGCGGCAGGACCGTCCATACGAACGGTCCATCGTCACTGTTGGGAATGTAAAACCCGTGCGGCATCACGGCAATGACGGTGTAGGTGTCCGCACCCAGTTGAATCTGCTTGCCGAGAATATTTTTGTCGGCATGGAAATAGCTCTTCCACACCAGATAGCTGAGGACGACCGTTCCCTGATTGCCCTCGGTACCCGCTTGGGGAAGAAAGGTTCTGCCCAGCAAAGGCCGAGCATGCAGCATGGAGAAGAAGTTGGGACTGGCTTGGATATTGACGGAAAACTCTGCGGTGCCGTCCGCATTCTTCAGATCGAAGAACTTTTGCGTGTACCATGCCATGTCCTGAAATAATTTCGCACGGTCGCGCCAATCGCGAAAATTCGGAAGCGAGTTTGCTCCGCTTATTTGGACAACCTGAGATGGATGGGGAACGGGCAGCGGGCGCAACAAGACGCCATCGACCACGGTAAACATAGCCGCGCTGATGCCGATGCCGAGCGCCAGCGTCAGGATGGCGGTGACGGCGAAGCCAGGAGCTTTCAACAACTGGCGCCAGGCGTAGCGAAGATCGGCCCCCAAGTTCGACATAAATTTTCCTCCTTTATTCGTCTCGAAGTGCCTGTATCGGGTCTACGGTGGCAGCCCGTTGCGCCGGCATTGCGGAAGCCGTCACTGAAAGCGTCAGGATGAGGACGGCAGAAGCGATGAGAACGATCGGGTCAAACGATTGGACCTGAAACAAGAGGGAGCGAAGCAACCGGGTTGCGGCGATCGCGCCGGCCAGCCCGATGCCGCAACCGATGAGGGCTAGCCTGGCCCCTGACAATAAAATCAATCGGCGAATGCCGGACCGTGAAGCGCCCAGAGCAAGGCGAATGGCCATCTCCTGTGTGCGAAGGGCCACGGAAAATGCAACCACGCTATAGATGCCGAGGATGGCGAGGAAAACCGCAATCAATCCGAATGCAGTGATGATAGTGGTGTTGAATCGGCGTGGCGCTTCCGTGTTGGAGACTGCCTCATCCATGGTCTGCACCTGCGAGACGGCCAATTGCGGATCGAGCGAATGGAAAACAGCGCGGAGAGAATTCTCCATCTGGTGCGGTGGCACGGATGTGCGCAATGCGACGTACAGTTGATTCCCATCCAAATCGGAGGGCCGAGCGAATTGGCCGGCAGATGCGTTTCCCTGTTCGACCGGCTGATAATACTGTTCGCGCGTGGCATCATCGGGACCGCTTGTCTTGACGTCGTCGATTTCTCCTACGACGGTCATCCACGGCGTCTTCAATTCCTCCGTTCCGATTTTTAACCGCTTGCCGATGGGGTCCTGATTTGGCCAGTAGTGTTCCGCCAGCTTGCGGTTCACGATGGCGACTAACTGTCCGGTGGCGTTGTCGCTGGGATTGAAGGTGCGGCCGCGCAACAGCGAAATGCCCATCGCGCGAAAATAATCTCCTTCAACCTGGGTCGCGTTGGCAAGGTTTACGAGTTGCCCCTTCGGTTGCACGTATCCTTCGACCACAAAGCCGTTGTTGTTGGTGCCCCCGGCCATGGGAACGGCATCCGCCAGTCCTACCCAGCGGGTAGCGGGAAGTTGTCGAAGCCGAAGCAACAGTTCGCGGTTGAAGGAGTCGACCGAGGCCTGAGCGGCGTATTGCTTTCGAGGCAAGCTATACATCGCGATTACGGTGTGATCGGGATGGAATCCGAGATCGACGTTGCGCATGTTTTGAAAACTGCGCAGCAGCAGGCCCGACGCGATCAGCAGCACCAGCGCGACAGCAATTTCAGAGACCACAAGCACAGAGCGAAGGCGGACGTGACCGCCGCCGACACTGCCGGTGCGACCGCCTTCTTTCAGGGCCTCATTCATATTGGTATGCAGCGCCGCGAAGGCCGGAGCAAGGCCGCAGAGAATGCCGGTTCCGACCGCGAGCAGCAGCGCGAAGGCGATGACAACCCAGTTGAGATGAATGTCATTGATGCGGGGAAGATTTTCCGGCAAGAAGCTGATGGAAGCGCGAACCGCGATGGCAGCGAGCGCAATGCCGATCAATCCGCCTGTGACACTGAGGAGAAGGCTCTCAATCATCGCTTGTTGCACCAAGGTTTTGGAACTGGACCCGAGCGCCAAACGGACGACCGTCTCGCGGCGGCGGCGAACGGCACGGACCAGTAACAAGCCGGCAAGATTGGCGCAGGCAATCAGCAGCACGATAAATACGGCGAGGAATAATACCCGAATCAACGGTCGAGCGGCAGCAACGGTCGACGCCCGCAAGGGCTGAATCACCGCGCTGATATGCAGGCTTGCCATGTATGCCGGATAGCCACGCATGATCTCTTGTGCTACGCGCTGAGCATCGGCCTGCGCCTGGGCAGCGGTCACGCCTGGTTTCAAGCGCGCGACCATTTTGTAATTCCAGGACGAGGCCCCCTGCGTCAGTTCCTCGGGAGTCAGGCTTAGGGGAACCCAAAACTCACTGCGATTCAGGTGCCCGGGTTGTAGTGGAAACTCGAAATTGCGCGGCATGACGCCGATGATGATGTAGGGTTGCCGGTCGAGTAGAACTTTTTGGCCGAGTATCTTCGGGTCAGCGTGGAAGCGACCCTTCCATGTCGCATAGCTGAGAACGACAAGATGCTGGTTGTGCTCTTCTTCCTGTGCCGTGAAGAAGCGGCCCATCAGCGGATCGACAGCGAGCGTGGGAAGGACGCCGGAAGTGATCTGTGTCGCATTCACGTCGACCGGCGCCACACTCCCGGACAGCTCATATCCAGTGTTGCGATAGCCGCCCAGGTTAATGAAAGCTTTTGTGTCACGAGCGTAGGCAATCACATCGGGAGCGGTGACACTGGTGTCGTCCTGCATGTCAATCCCGGTCAAATGATCGCCCAACACGACCAGTCGGCTGGGATCTTTATAAGGCAGCGGACGCAGCAGAACTCCTTCGACGACAGTGAAGATGGCGGTGGTGGCGCCGATGCCGAGGGCTAGTGTCAAGATGGCGGTGATGGCGAATGCGGGCGACTTGCGGAGTTGCCGGATTGCGTAGCGAAGATCGCTGATCAGGTTCGTCATAAGTTTCCCTCACAAGAAACCGTATTTCTATCCCACTCAAGCCAAACGAAGGCTTGAATCTGGCGCACTCATCCCCAGGTGGACTTGCGCGCCGTCCTCATTGCAGCAGTTCCCTTTCGGCTGCGAGCTTGCGGCGCAGGTCTTCTTCTGAGACCACCTGGCCGTCGAACAGATGGACTTCGCGGTCGGCGAGCTTGGCGAAGCGTGGATCGTGCGTGACCATGCAGATGGTGGCGCCGTCTTTGTGCAGTTCTTTCAGCAGCTCCATTACAGCTTCGCCGTTGCGGGAGTCAAGATTTCCGGTGGGCTCGTCCGCCAGAAGAATCGAGGGAGAACCGGCCAGCGCGCGGGCGACGGCGACGCGTTGCTGTTGACCGCCGGAGAGCTGGGAGGGATAGTGACGCAGCCGATGCGCCATGCCGACGCGGCCCAGAGACTCATCGACACGGCGTTTACGCTCGGCGGATGGCATGCCGGAGCGATAGGTGAGCGGCAGCTCGACATTTTCATAGACGGTCAGGTCTCCGATCAGATTGAAACTCTGAAAGATGAAACCAATCTCCTGATTGCGAATGCGCGAGCGCTCCGCGAAGCTGAGATTTTCTACCGGGCGCGTGTTCAATAAATAGCTGCCGCCGCTCGGCGTATCCAACATGCCCAGAATGGAAAGCAGGGTCGACTTGCCGCAGCCGGAGGGTCCGGAGATGGCGACGTATTCTCCGCGATCGATGTTGAGATGAATGCCCGACAGCGCGTGGGTTTCAATCTCATCGGTATAAAAAACTTTTGTGAGAGCTTCAATGTGGATCAGCGATTGCTCGTCTATGGCCA
>JAJYSL010000235.1 GCA_021793595.1 Acidobacteriota bacterium | reverse complement strand
GCCATTGGTATGCGGAAACAGTCCCGTCCAGATTGCCGAGCGCGCTGGAGCGCACACTGGCTGGCAATTGTAGGCCTTGTCGAATCGAATCCCCTGCGCCGCGATGCGGTCCAGGTTTGGAGTCCTAAGTCCGGTTTTGCGGTAGCAGTTCAACATGTCCGCCCGGACCGACTCGCCCAGAATAATCACAGCCTGCCGCGGCTGCTTCGTCTTGCTGAAAGCCATCGTATCCATCAGCGATCCTGCACCCACCGCGCCTGCCGTCTTCAAAAGCTCTCTGCGATTCATGATCAGTCTCATCTCAGCGAAGCGTCGGTATCGTTGTAGAGCATGCCGATTCAGATCTTCTTTCGCGCCTGAACATTTTTCCACTCCTTGCGATAGTACCCATCAGGGTCGTAGGCAAGTATCGTGTAAACTCCGGGTTTGCGAACGGGCGGACTAAAAGACTCGCCACTGATGCGTAACGTATACGTCACTTCTCCGTTTATCTCATCCCGCACCTGCACAACCGGATCGCGAAATCCAGTTGTCTCGATAGGATCGAGCTGCCATTCTGCTCCCCAGAGTCCGTTATCCATCTGATCAATCGTGATAGGCCAACCGTCGTAAGGCTTCGCGCCCGGAAGGGAGGGATCAACCCAGCGCGGCCACTCAGCGATTGTCGTCTTGCGCGTCGAGCGATTGCACGAGAGGATAGTGTAGCCCGTCACGCGATAGCGAAGACCCTCCAGGCCCTGCCCAGTATGTTGTGCGGGATTGGCTACCGCCAACACGGTTAGCTGATTGCCGAAGGCGTCAAGATGATCACCAGTGTTGGGCTTTCCTGGTAACGCGTTGCCGCCAGGCTCAGGCGGGAACCACCGGCGTGGAAATATGTTCGAGATTGCTGGAGTACACACCGCATAGACTCCGTCGCGAAACTCCTCGGTTCCATAGTGGGAGGTCGATCCCAAGTGTTGATCGCCAGAGAGATGCGGGGCGAACCCCTTGCGCCATTTGCGAATCGCCGCGTCGCGACCGTGTTGCGGCCATGCGCCGGAGTCATGGTCGGCCACGACATGATCGCCCGTCAGATAGACCCCAACCGGGGGGATGGCTTCTTCCGGATCGTGGTTGTCCGTATCAATTCCCTTGGGCTCGGTATGAAGACAGCCGAAGAGGGTTTGCGTGACGGCAAATTTCATCCATGTTCCGCCGCTCCAATCCGCCGCCCAGGATTCCAGAAAGTCGAGTTGACGCTGGCCCAGCAACTCGGCATTCGGCACATTGCTCTGCGTTGCCGGGTCCCAGGATGGATTGCGTGGAAATCCATTCACAATATTCGCTCCGGGCAGTTGCTCCTTCGGCGCCGATTTCCATTTGCGGTCCTCCAGAATCGCAAAGCTCACGCCACCCCACTGCAGATCTGTGTAATACACGCTGATGCCTTGTAGCACAGGCGTTGGATCGAACGGATCCGGTAGATGTGAAGTTTGCGCGCGCTGCACCATATTCACCCAGCGAGGCGGCATTTTGTAACCCCCTGAATCCTGGCCCGCATAACCGCGCTCGCCGAGCGCAGGATTTGTTGGGCGTCCGCCGCAACCCCAAATGTTGCCGTGGTACATGTCGTGATCGTCCGTCATGCAGACGGACGGTATCTCGCGTGTCAGCTCACCCGTTGCCCATCCAAAGATGAACCACTTGCGCAGGAAGTCGAGCATTGCCGGTTCGAGAGCGCCGGGAGCGCGACTCTCGATGACGCCATAGCCTCCAACCGGTTCGTAGATCTGGTCGCCGGTCCAAAATAGAATGTCAGGCTTGTGATCTGCCAAATTTCTCGTGAAATCAGTGTGCGGAAAGCCAAAATCCCAGATGCAGGTCAACAGTCCAATAGTGATATCTTGTTTGCCAAGGGGATCCCGGCGGATCGTCCCATCATAAGTGTATTGCTGCTTGGTTCCGCTTCTATCCGGCATTGAATAGACCACGCGATAGGTTTGCTCGCGCGTCGCATCCCATGAAGGAATCCGAAATGTTGCATTCCATGCGTCGCTGTCGATCTCAGCGGTGGCAATCGATCTCCACCCTCCGTTTTCATCGCGTATTTGCAGTGTGGCTGGGCCGGAAGTGTTCTCAAGTGGCGGAAATTGTGCAGAGAGCTTGAGTATGCCGCGGCTAACGGTATAAAGCGTAAAGAGTATCGGTCCATAGGCACGATCATCGTGCTTATCCACCTTGCTGCCGGCGACGGTCCAGTCGGCAAACCAGAAGCGCATTGTGCCGCCGACGTGCTGTTGCGGTGGATAAAAGTTGAAGTCCTTAATAGGCTCCTGCGGAACGGGTGTCGGCAGAACGGGGGCAGAACTGCACACCAGAGCTAGCCCGCCGGTGAGCCAATCAGGAGGGACTTCTCGGGCAATTTGCGCGGAGTGGCGTCCTTGGATACTCGTTGCGCGTAGCACAACAGTGTATCCGCTCTCCGATGGCCGCGCGTCTAAGTGCAAGCACAGATCATTGGAAAAATCGACCTTAGGAGCCGTGTCAACGATTTCTCCGATGAAGAGCCGCCCGTCGGCATGGATTCCAGCATTCATGCCGCGCCCATAAAGGGCCACGGCGCGATAATCGTTCAGTGGCGACTTTATACCAATGCGGAAGCCAACAAATCCCCGGTCGAGCTGCCCTGGATCAATCTGTCCAAGTCGCACGCTGAGCGTCAAGCTCCCGCTCCGCTGCGCGACTTCCCGGGTTAGCAGGGCAACATTACGATCACCCCCGGCAGTTATGCACTCCAGCCGGCCTTCATCCACACGCCAATCCTGGAGCGGATTTGCCCAGAATTCCGGTCCGGGCCAAGGGCGGGTGACGTCACGAGGCCATGCGCTCCGGAATGAAACCGCGCTTTCCGTCTCGGCGTCGAGAACGGGCCGAGACAGTGTCAGCGCGGTCGCTCCCAGAGCAGTGCTGCCTGCTTTCTTCAGGAAAGACCGGCGATTCAATTGTTTCGTCATACTTTGGCCCTTCACTCATGGATGAATTGCTTGTTGCTTCGGGAGAAATAACGGATCAACACGTTTTCCGTCAGAACTCCAGTCGTAGCGCAAACTGCAGAACTCGCGGAGCGCCATTGAGGTTGTTGATTTGGCCGAATGTGGCCGACGAGACGTTCGACACCGGATTTCCCAAGTTCGTGTGGTTGAAGAGGTTAAAGGCTTCTGCACGGAACAGGGTCTGGACTCTGTCGGAGGCATACAAAGTTTTTGATACGGAATAATCTAGGTCCTCGATACCAGGGCCTATCAGACTATTCCGTCCACTGTCTCCGAATGTTCCCAAGGCATTCACCGTATAAGCTTTTGTATTGAAATACTCCGCGACCTCGGCAGCCTTGGAAGGATGACTGATATACGGATTGCCCACGATATCGGCATGGTCCTCTCCTACTCCGCTTTGTGAATTGTCTACGCCGGAGACAACCGTGAATGGCACACCCTTCTGCAGCGTCAAGATGCCGGTTGTTTGCCAGCCGTTGACCAGGTTCTTGAGCAGGTAATTGCCTTTCGAGAAGTTGGGGAGTTGCCAGACAGCCGAAGCCACGAATGACTGCGGAATGTAGAAGTCCGAAAGGCCCCGGTTCGAGGCGATGTTGAATGGGTCGAAGGGGCTGTCTCCATTGCTAGAACCATTGTCAATAGATTTGCTCCAGGTGTAATTCGCCAATACAGTTAGTCCCTTGATGAGACGCCGGTTTGCAGACAGTTCTAGCGCGTTGTAGCTGGAATGTCCGCCGCTGAACTGCGATGTGATCGTCCCAAAATTCGGCGCATAGATACGGCGAGCCTGGGTTGTATTTCCGGGCGCTCCGTACACTGCGGGGTTTTGCTCGTAGTTCAGAAAGAGATGCTCTCCGGTGCTGCCGACGTAGGCAATCGTGAATACCCAATTCGAGACTTGCTGCTGCACGTTGACGTTCCATTGGTTTACCATGCCGTTCTGGAACGACGGCGCCCATACGGTTAGGGTCAGGGGCAGACGGAAAGCATAGTTCTGTTTTTCTTGCGGCGTCTGAGGGGGGACATAGGGAAATGGATTGCCCGTGTTCGAATAGGGATTTGTCATGCCTCCACTAGGCTGGATGGTGTTGAGCACAATGCCAAAAGGCTGATTCGAGGATTGGTTATTGAGGGCTTGCGTTCGGACAAATGTATAGAAAATTCCATACCCTGCGCGAAAGCTTGTCTTCCCATTTCCAAATACGTCGTAGGCGAAACCAACTCGCGGCGCGAAGTCATACCAGCGATTGGAGACTGTACTATTCGAAACTCCGGTGTCTCCGGGAAATACAAACCCTGTGGGAGCGGTTGGATACACCGTAGATTGTTTACCCGGTATAAAAGTTGACAAGGCATTCAGCTGATCTTTATAGGCAACCCATGGATTCCAGCGCAGGCCTAAGTTTGCGGTAAGACGGTTGTTCAATCTCCAGTCATCCTGCACAAAGAGATCCGGCGTCAGATTAACCGGCTCCCCTGCATTGTAGGAGTTTTGTGTGAAATCGTACTCATGGCCGGTTTCGAAATCGGCGAGTGCATTGCCAGTGTAGTCAGCGTTAAAGGTAAATTGACCGTCGGTAAGAAAGTTCTGGTATTGATGCGTGTAGGACCGCCTGAGATCGCCGCCAAAGGCGATGCTATGGGGACCGCGAGTCCAGCTCACCGTGTCGGAGTATTGATATTCATGCCGGTACTGCCATAACGGCCAACGGGTTTCTGCGGTAAAGTATGGCGAAACAATTGTGCCATAGCCGATCGGTCCTCCCGAAACGGCGCGAATCACTCCGGCGCCAAAATCACCCCAAGTCTTTTGGACCGGAATTATAGGCGTTTGCACGCGTTGAATATCGCCGAATCCGAAAGTAAACTGATTCAGTAAATTGGCTGAAAAGATATGCGTCTCATTGATCACTAAATTCCAGTTTAGATAGTTGATGTTGGCAACAAATCCAGGCAGATCATTGCCCGACGGAACCTGATTATTGATATTTACGTCATTCAGAATGCGCCCGGAGAGATGGTCGCTCGCCGAGAGTGCGGTATCGAGCTTGCCGATGTATTGATCGTCATTCAGCAGACTGCTTGCGGGGTAGGTGTAGAGGTTATTGGCTGCGTTCGGCAGAGGCACAAACGCAGTGAGGAAAGCCAGGGATGGTTGATACAGATAGGAAGAGGGAAAGATGTTTCCAGGCACTGGTGTTTTAGTTCCTGGATAAGTCAGTTGCTTCGAAATCTCGGAGAAATTGCCGGCACGCTCAGCCACGTCTGGCACAGTGAGCGTTTCCACACTTGGCGAACTACTCTCTCTCGTTCCTTGATAGGCAAAGAAGAAGAAAACATGATTTTCCCAGATCGGGCCGCCGATTGTTCCGCCAAATTGATTTCGATGAAATGGTGGCGCGGTTTTGCTGAAGTAACCAGGTGCATCGAATATCTGATTGCGGAAATACTCAAAGAGTGTGCCGTGAAAGCTGTTGGTGCCCGATTTCGTGATGGCATTCATCTGTGCACCCGAACCAAGACCTTCTTGGGCACCATAGTTGCTTGTTTGAAGACTGAATTCAGCCAGAGCGTCTGGGTTGGGAAATACTGCCGGAGTAAAGAAAAATGGATCCTCATTATCGGCTCTATCCAAGGTGTAGCCGTTCTCCGCCTGCCGCGAACCGTTGATCGAGATTACGCTCTCTTCAGCCTGCCCACCCCCACCAGCACTAATCCCGCCTGCCCCGGCAACGAGGGCCTGCAGCTGTAAAGGGTTGCGTCCGTTCAGCGGCAGGTCCTTCACCCTTTCCGAATCGACTACTTCGGAAATCGTGGCCGACCTTGTATCTACCTGAACAGCGCTGCCGCTTACTACAACCCGCTGCGTCGTCGCGCCAACTTGAAGCTGAATGCCGTTCCGCCGGTTTTCACCGACTTGAAGCTTAATTCCGCTCTCAACATAACTCTTGAAACCAGGCGCCTCTGCCGTCAGGCTATAGCTACCTGGATCGAGCTGTGGCACAACGTAGTCACCGTTGCTGCTGGAGGTGGTCTGACGTTTTTCCTGTGTTGCCAGGTTCGTTATCGTAATTGTCGCGCTCGAAACCGCAGCACCGGCAGGATCGGTGACGGCGCCAAAAACAGTTGCCTGAGTCTGAGCATGGGCGCTTGATGCGATCAGCAGCAAAGCTAAAAAGCAAGCGGCCACAGGCCAAACTGCACGCCACGTATCGATTTGTCGCAATTCCCGCATTACAGAATTAGCTCCCATGATTGATGCCTCCCATGAAACAACTGTCTGCTTGTGCTTTAACTTTGGCCTGTTCTTGAGCCAAGAAGACGTCGAATCTCCTAACGCTCTTTCATAATTCAACAATGAAATCGGATACATTCAAGATACAGGCGGATGCTAGTCAATACCCCTAGGATTGTCAAGGGGGACTCTTGCGCCGCAGCAATTCTAAATGGGCCGTCTTTATTGGGGATGCAGCGGCTTTTGAGGCCCGAAAAGCATAATTTCCCCCTCCTCTTTTCCAAAAAAAGCGCGGTCGCACTGAAAACTCGACCAAAACGTCAAGAAAACCTCGGCCGCTCGATAATTCAGGCGAGCACAACGCGCGGAAATTGCCCACTATGCCGTCCATTTAGAACTGCTGCTTGCGCCTGGGCGCACGTCAGCAGAGTGGCGCGTAGAAGAATGAGCGGGATTTATGCTTATTCCTAACTGTATGATATACGGCAGGAGGATTCGAGTATGGACATTCC
>JAJYSL010000234.1 GCA_021793595.1 Acidobacteriota bacterium | reverse complement strand
AGCCGGAAAAAGCGGCTTCCAGACACGAAATGAAGAGAGGAAACCGCAGCGAAGCAGGCCGAAAAGGCAAAACAATTCGCTCCCAGGAGAACGTCAGACGGGAATCATGCGTTTTTCCGCAGCCTGTTAAGCCGTCCGAAACTGTTCTCTGACCGATTACCCTCGGCTGTGGTCAGTGACGCGGCTACGGTCAATTCTGAGCGATTGCGGGGCATTTTGGGAAGGGTTTTCCTTGCCAGTCAGCAACCTACGGAAGATCGCATTCCAAATTGCAAATTTCAATGCCGGGAGATGGGACCCATATCTCACATTCGCCCGTCCACACATAGCCGATACTCGCGCAAACACTGACATTCAGGGGTTGAAACCCGTGAAGTGAACAAGGTATTCACGGCAACTGTCGATGATTGAGCCGTTTGTGTGGGTTCAAACGCTGGGACAGCCTGAATTTACCGCTTGCTTGGCGCGACGGCGGGAGTTGTGCAGCCTTCCCGCTCACTGGTTAGTAGCCGCAAACAGGGAAAAGTGGACAAATTATTTGTTTATTTTTTTCGTAGCTTGATTCCCGTAGCTTGATTCCCGTGTGAGGGGTTATCTCCTAGGGGTAATCCCCTCAGGCCCGTTTAACCGGTCAGCCGATTGGTGTATCACAAAACGTCGGCATCCAAGCTTGCGATTGGCGTAGACTTCAGAGCCCATTTTTAATGTTGCACGAAACGGTCGTTTTATGGTACAGTCCTCTCTGAGAGATAGGGGGTAGCCATGAAAGCAGGAATTTATTGCCGAGTTTCTCTAGACGACGGACGGCAGACCGTCGAGAATCAACGCCAGCAGTTAATCGAGTTCTGCAAGCGCATGAAGTGGACAGTCACAGCCGAGTTTACGGACCGCAAGAGCGGCAAGTCACAGGATCGCCCTGGCTTCAAGGCAATGCGACTAGCGGCAAGCAAGCATGAGTTCGATGTGCTCGTTTTCTGGGACCTGAGCCGTCTCAGCCGTTCTGGTGTTCTGGACACGCTAAATCTCTTGCAGGAGCTGAAATCCTGGGGCGTGGCCTACCGCAGCCTTCAAGAACCCTACCTCGACAGTCTTGGGCCATTCGCAGATGTTGTGATTTCCCTGTTAGCGTCGATTGCCAAGCTCGAACGGGAGAAGATTCGGGAGCGTACCCTTGCCGGTTTAGCGCGAGCACGCAAAGAGGGCCGCATTGGAGGCCGTCCACGGGTTGACGACAACCCCGCCACCATGAAAGCTCTACTCCGCCTCAGGAAACAAGGCCGCTCCATTCGTCAGATCGCAGCCGAACTGGAACTGAGCAATGGGACCGTGGCCAAACTCGTACGAATACGTTGACTCTGACTTCTCTTCGAATCGCGACATCATGAGACTATTCAAAATAGAGAAGCACCAGACATTTCTTCTAAATCTTCATTGTCCAGCTCATTCGGACCTTGTTCTGCGCGTGGCGCAATATCTCTGGCGTTCAAGCCCGGTTCTCTGTCCAGAAGCTCGCGAATAAAACGCACATCGGGAATCGAAAGAACCTTACAGAGAGATTGATCGATTTCTCCGCGCACGGAGTCGGACTTAAGGTTAGAAAGAGCCTGCAACTCGTTGTTTGATAGGGAGTCATACACAGATGCAAGCATGTTCACTTGCTTGGGCGACAGCGTACGCACATCGAGAACTGGCATCCCTTCCCATACTGGTTGCTTCATCTGCATCCATGCACCTTGTGTAATGACCCGACACGCCATTGCCAGATTGAAAACTGTTCTCAGAGATGGACTTTTTTCGCCGCGTTCAAGCTGGTCAATGTAGGTCCGGTGATAGCCCCCGTCAAACGCCAAAGCTTCTTGCGACATCGAGCGACTGTTACGAACAGCACGAAGAATGTACCAAAACGCCTCTTCCGGCGTTTTGAGCGGGCGCTGTTGGTCGCTGGGAGTGCCACGAGGCATACCTCTCCAGCATTATTTGCTTGTCGCCTATAGTGCGACCGACTATAGTATTCACAAATTTCCATTTATCGTAAGGAATCATAGCTTCTTTCAGGTGCCCACACCTATTGGAGGATTTTCCATGCGCTACATTGCCGTTGCCTTGGGCGGGTTCTTGCTGTTTTCCGCGAACAGTGAAGCCAAACATAGTCCGCCAGTAATCATTCAGGTTGTCGATACGGTTTCTAATGTAAAACCAACTTCCATCTACCTACCGGGAATGCCTGGAACTGCCAAGACAACTTGCAACGGGACGGCAGTTGCCAATGGCAGCAGCAACGAAGCGGTCGCGAATGGAACGGAAAATTGCACTACTACATCCACACCTGTCACCGGACCCCGTTTCCTTCATTCATCTGTGATCGAAGAATACGTCCGGGCCAAGATGCCTGACGGAAGGCATATCACCCTTTGGTGCCAAAAAGGAAATCGCCGTTGCGATGAACTATTGCCAGGCGCTTATACCGCCAAAATTGACGGGGACACGGTATGGATGAGTGTGCCGCAGCTTGACGGAAAACTGCGAAAAATCAAATACCACTACGTCGGAAATTGGTGAGAAGCCATGAAGTCAACCCAGAGTCTCGGGAGGAGACATGAACTTCGTCCTGTGGGTCCAAGGCTCGGATTGCAATAGCGTTCTTGGTGTCACTTCTGGTGTCACTTGGCTTTGCAAATCAGAGGTAACGGATGCGTGTCTGTGCGAGATTGGAACTCTTGCAAGTCGCTGAAAAGGGTATCTTTTTCTTTATGGTGCGTCTCCGTACAGCTGGGTGCGTATCGCCTGTTTTTCGATTATGAGTCCTCTGCTCTAACCGTTGAGCTACAGGCCCGAACGCAAAATAAGCGACTGAAAGAGAGCAACTTAATTGGGTCTCGCCTCTTCAGTCATCAAATGGCACATCAGAGCTGATGCCGGTTCTGGTGCCGGTTGCTTCTCTCAGTCTCGCATAGCTGCTCGGTGGCCGCCAGTTCATGCGATTCAGAAAGGTGAGTATATCTCACTACCCTCTGCGAGGTCTTGTGATTCCATGAGGTGTTACAACGTTCACAAGTCCACTGCAGCCAGGTGCACTCGGCTTGCGCAACTGGACTGCCTGACGATTGTATATCCTGATCGAGATCGAACTTGATCTAAGAAACGGCGTAGTTCGTCTTCATTACAAGCTCCGATCAATTTGAGACGCTCGGCGGAGGTTGAGGAAAATACATTTTCAGAACATCGACGGCACTTACAATCAGAAGATCATCAGTTTTACAGGAGAGGCGATGAAAAAAAGACCCTTGGAAATAGCACAACGGTGCCTATTGGCCACCTCAGTTATGGCTCTCGTGGCCCTGGGCAGTGCTTCTGCACAAAACAAGGCCGTAGGTTTTACCAAAGGCATGCCATTTAGTGATGGCTTTGTGGCGGGTAACACTCTGTATGTTGCAGGACAGCAAGGTCCTGATTCACATGGCAATGTGACAAGTACCGACATAACTACGCAAACCACGAATGCGATCGCGGCGGTGAAAAAGGTGGTGGAAGAGGCTGGCTTCAAAATGACGGATCTCGTTTCGGTAACCGTCTATGTGACCGATGTCAACGATGTCGCAAAAATGAATGAAGTGTACAAAAAGCTCATGCCCGATCCAAAACCAGCGCGTGCTACGGTCCAGGTTGCCGGCTTGATTGGTGGTGCGAAAATAGAGATCTCTGCTATCGCAGTTAAGCAGTAACGCTCACGTTCCGTAGTCGAAGATGGGGTGTTGAGCCCACGATAACGCGTGCTGGGAGGCGGCACCGCTTCGGCGGGACCGCCTTCAGTACGCAATGCGCTGGAACTTCGCTGCGGAGCAGAACCGGAACCTGTCTGCTCCTGAACTTAACGGTTCAGGCCCGTTTCTGTGTAACTTGGCCAAAGAAGCGAAGCAGGTTGCCACTCCAGAACTTGTCGATGCGCTCTTCCGAGTAGCCGCGGCGCAACATGGCATCGGTGATCATGGGGAGATCGCGGACATCGCGCATACCGCGCGCCAGGGTTGGACCGCCATCGAAGTCGGACCCGAAGGCTACATGATCTTCACCCACCAACTGGATAGCTTTGTCTACTACCGCCACCCAGTCGTCAACCGACATCATGACAGAGTCCGGTACTTGTGCGCCCGGCATCGGAAACTGCGGCGCCACCAGCCTGTCTATCTCATAGATTGTTTTGCCCTTCACCTCCTCGGGAATGTTGGCCGTGTCCCAGAAGGTCTTGTGCTTGTGGGCGGTGACCCAAGCGTACTCTTTGGGGTAGTTAAACTCGCTGCCGATCTGGAAGCCGATGATGCCGCCCTTGGCCGCCATCTTTTTCAGCAGCCAGTCCGGCATATTTCTGGGGATGTCGTTGATGCTGCGCAGGCCCTGATGCGTGGCGATGATGGGCCCATCGCTGACGTCGATCGCCTGGGAAGTCGTTTCGTCGGAAGAATGGGACACATTGATCACCATGCCCAGTCGATTCATTTCGCGGATGACATCGCGACCGTGGGCGGTGAGACCACCCCATTTGGGCGGCGAGCAGCAGGAATCCGCATAGTTCTGGTCCCAGTTGTGCGCGGAAAGCTGTGCGGAACGCAGTCCTAGTCGGTGGAGATCGCGCAGGACGCCTACATCCCCATCCAGATCGTAGCTGCCTTCAATATCGAGTACCGCAGCCATCTTGCCCTTGGCACGGATGCGCCTGATGTCGTCGGCGTTCAGCGCCAGCTCCACCTGATCGCGGTTCATCTCCAACTGTTGCAGCGCGTGATCGATCCGACGAAAAGCCTGCTTGGTCTCGAACCGACCGGGATAGTATTCCTCGGGAACGAAAACCGACAGGAAGAACGCGCCAACGCCGCCTTCCCTGGCGCGCGTCAAATCCCATTGGCCCTCAGTCGTGCGGGTGCCCATGCTGCCGCCATGGTAGAACTCGCGGTCTAACGCATGTACATGGCCGTCGAACACAAACGTGCGTCTCTGGACCTCCCAGGCGCGTGCGGAGATATGGGGAGCGGGCTGATCAGCGCCGGAACCCAGTAACAGGGATTCGGCCAGGAGAGCGGGGCGCAGCGCAGCGGTTGCCAGCGCAGAATAGCCGAGGAATCGGCGGCGAGTCAGCATCAGCTCCTCCAGAAAGCGACAGATAGCGCAATCCCATCCATCTGCGGATGATGATAGCAGCCGCTCCAGCCACGCCCACCCATCAAAGCAATCCAGAAATATTCTCGATTGCACGTGTCGATTTCCAATGTAGGTAGTGGCCTCGAGTTGAGTACGACGGATCGTGCGAGATTTTCTTCGGATAGATGACTTCTGCCGGGCAGTTTATAAAAGCATTTGTCATTCGCCTTGCTACACTGGCTTGCGAAACATCAACTCGGGGAAGGAGTAGCAAAAATGGAAAAGCAATCGAGGAGAGGTCTCCTGAAGAAGGCGGCAAAAGTAGCGATGGTCGCCACCAGCGCGGTGATGCTGCCTGAAAAGGCATCGGCCCTTCCGGATTCATCTGATTCGCAATCGTCCGAACGGATGGAGAAAAGACTTCCGGCAGGAATTGTGCCGCCCTCGCCACCCGTTCCTATTTCCAACGTAGTGGCCTTCGGCAACCTGCTCTTCTTCTCGAGTGTCGGCGACCATAAGGCGGGTACGATTGAGGAGCATACAAAGTTCGCGATCGACGCTCTGGAGAAGAACCTGATTGCCGCAGGCTCATCGCTGCAAAAAGTATTGAAGGTGAGCGTTTTCCTGAAGAATATTGAAGACTACGACAGAATGAACGTGATTTACAAAACATGCAACTGGGGTCCCATTCCTCCGGCGCGCACCGTAATTGCACCTGCCGGCATTCCTTACAATCCGCTGTTTGAAATCGACTGCATCGCCTATATCTAAAGGTTGGACATGGCTCAAAATCTGAGATCTGCCAAACGTCCGCAGCTCGCGGCCGTGGTGACTGCGTATCGGAAGTATTTGCATCCCCAACATGTGGTCGATCGGTTTCTGGATGGTTATGGCTGGGGAGGGACGTATCATCACCCGCAAATGGATGTGGTCGCACTGTACGTCGACCAAAAGGGTGAGGGGGATGTATTCGAGGACCGGCTGGATCGACATCCCTCGTTGAAGCTCTATCCCACCATAGCGGAGGCGGTCACCCGCGGCACCAGCAAACTAGCGGTGGATGGAGTAGTCGTCGTCGGCGAGCACGGCGAGTATCCTCTTAGTCCCACCGGGATCATGATGCATCCGCATTTCGAATTCTTCGAGCAGATCACCCAGGTGTTCCGCGACAGCGGCCGATCCGTTCCTTACTTCAACGATAAAGAGCTTTCGTGGAAGTGGGACTGGTGTCAGCAGATGGTCGACACCTCTCGTGAACTGGGCTTTCCGCTTCAGGGAGGGTCAAGCCTTGCAGTCACCTGGCGAGTTCCCTCGGTCGAGATGCCGCTGGGCACATCCATCCGCGAGGCTATCTCGATCGGTTACGGGGGCATCGCCAGTTATGATTTTCACGCTCTGGAAACAATCCAGTGTATGGTGGAGCGGCGCAAGGGTGGGGAAACTGGAGTCGAATGGCTGCAAACGTATCGCGGTGACGGCTTCTGGAAGGCGTACCGGGAGGGGTTGTGGTCGCAGGCCTTATTCAAAGCTGCGTTAATACTACAGTTGTAGATAGAGTGTTGGCAGCGGCGAACCGCGCTTTCGGTAGTGGCAGCACATGGCTCGGAATTGATGTCGTCTTCGCCACTGGGACCAATGCAGCAGGTGTTCAAGACCGTGCCATC
>JAJYSL010000026.1 GCA_021793595.1 Acidobacteriota bacterium | reverse complement strand
TGGTGTTTTGTCCGGGCCAATTTTCCTCCGGTTCATTACACGACCTGGTTGCCTCCCTTTCACGAATCGATGTACGTGAAGAAGCTGGCACATGGCACCGTTCAGCCAAAATAACTGTGGCGTCACATCGGGCAGCATTGCATCCAACCGCCGCTCACGATACCATCCGCTTGCATGGACTTGAACCGCCCATCCGACCGCATTGTCTCCGCCGAACCCGTCGAGGATGACCTCGCACTAGACCTGAAGCTGCGTCCGCAGCGGCTGAATGAGTTTATCGGGCAACGCAAAGCGAAGGAGCAGCTGTCGATCGCACTCGAAGCGGCCAAGAATCGCGGGGAGGCGCTCGATCATGTGCTGCTCTCCGGTCCTCCGGGATTGGGGAAAACCACGCTTGCCAATATCATTGCGAATGAGCTCGGCGTCGGCTTCCAACAAACCTCCGGACCCGCGATCCAAATTCAAGGCGACTTGACGGCAATCCTGACCAACCTTAAGAAGCACCAGGTGCTGTTTCTGGATGAGATTCATCGCCTCCAGCCGGCCTTGCAGGAGAAGCTGTACACGGCGCTGGAAGATTACAAGTTGGACATCATCATCGGGCAGGGTCCAGCCGCACGCACCCACGTGATGGATTTGCATCCGTTTACCTTCATCTCCGCAACCACGCGGCCCGGATTGTTGGCGTCTCCCTTGCTGGCGCGATTTGGAATTCTGCTGCGCCTGGATTTTTACACCGACGAGGAGTTGCGCATCATCGTGCATCGCTCCGCAGATGTGTTGAACGTGCCCATTGATGACGACGGCGCCGCGGAAATCGCCATGCGATGCCGCGGGACACCCCGCATTGCCAACCGCTTGCTGCGCCGGGTTCGCGATTATGCACAGGTTCGCGCCAATGGACTCATCGACCGCGAGACGGCGATGGCCGCACTCAGCCTGCTGGAAGTGGACGCACACGGATTTGACGAAATGGATCGCCGTCTCCTGCGCACCATCATCGACAAATACGATGGCGGTCCCGTCGGCCTGAACACGTTGGCGGCGGCGCTGGCGGAAGAAGAAGACGCGCTGGAAGAAGTGTATGAACCGTTTTTAATTCAGATAGGATTTCTCGATCGCACACCGCGCGGCCGCGTCGCCACGCGACTTGCGTACCAGCATTTCGGCCTGGAACCGCCCCGCAAACAGAATCTGCTGTTTTGACGATAATTCGCGCTCGCCTTTATCCGTTGCGCACGTCCTTATCTACAAGTGCCATACCTCTGCATCTAAATATCTGCAGGCAATCCAGCGCGCTCGCGCAGTCCCCTACAATGGACATAGGGTCAATGCAATCGAGACTGAAAGACAATTGAATCAGTTGATGCGCCGCAATCTATTCACGCATCGGATTTTGCCGCTCCTGGTCGTACTTGTGTGCTGCTGCACTCGCACGTTTGCCTCCGACGGCGCAGACAAAGAGGCAATGTCGTCTTCGCTGCCGTCGGCGCCAAAGCCGTCGCTGCATGTCTCGACGCAGCATTCTGTCCGCCATACCGCCCACATCACCGTTCCCATGCTCGATGGCGAGCCCAAGTTAAGCGACTTCCTGGTTTCCCCCCTAGCATCCCATGCGGCCCGGCAAATGTTGCGGATCAACCACTTCGTCCAGCGCTATCCCGACGACGGAAAGCCTTCCACCGAACCGACCGTCGCTTACCTGGGATATACGCACAAATATTTCTACGCGGCCTTCATCTGCCACGACAAGACGCCGAAACTCATCCGCGCTCACATGCTTGCCCGTGACAACCTGGAGGACGACGACAATGTCGAAATCTACCTGGACACGTTCCACGATCAGCGACGGGCATTCATCTTCAAATCCAACCCTCTTGGCATACAAGCAGATGCTCTATACAGCGAGCAGAACGGCGCCGACTATTCCTTCGATACCGTGTGGGACACGTGGGGCAAACGTACCCCATTTGGATATGTCGTGCTGATGCGCATTCCATTTCCAAGTCTGTATTTTTCCAAAGCTGCTCCGGGAGAGACGCGGACGTGGGGGATTATCCTGAGGCGAAACATTTCGCATGACAATGAATCGGTCTTTTGGCCGAGAAACACGCATAACGTAGCTGGACTCCTGACTCAGGACATTGCCGCCGACGGTTTCATGAATATTGCGCGTGGTCAAAATCTGCAATTCGAACCGTACGTGCTGGGCCGCAACCTGCGCCAGTTGAATACCGTCAATCCGGTCAACCCGTATTTCCAGCACAAACATCTCCAGGCATATGCCGGACTGGACGCAAAGTTCATCCTGCATAACAGCCTGGTGCTCGACACGACTCTCAATCCGGATTTTAGCCAGGTGGGCATCGACAATCCTGCCACGCCGAATCAGCGCTTTCCCCCATACTTTGCTGAGGTGAGGCCGTTCTTCATCGAGAACAGCAGCTACTTCATGACTCCAATCAGCTTGTATTACACAAACAGCATCATCTTGCCGCAGTTTGGCGCGCGACTTACCGGAAAGCTCGGCCCTTGGGCTCTTGGCATCCTGGGAGTGGATGATCGCGGCCCCGGCCAAGCGGTACCTCCCGGCAATCCAGAATTCGGCACTCGCGCCCACGTTTATGTCGCACGCGTGAATCGCGATGTCGGAACTTTGTCGGATGTAGGCATGATTTATGCCGACCGGGAATACTTAGGCTCATTCAACCGTGCCGGCGGTTTGGATTATCGTGTGCGCCTGAAAAACCGCTGGACATTGACCGGCCAGGTCATCACTTCTGAGACGCAAAATTTAAGTAACGCCACTTCCGGCGAACAGGCTTGCGAAGTGCTTACCTTAAGTTGCAGCGGACAGGTGTACTCGCAGGGACTGAGTTATTCCGATCTGCACACAAACTGGTGGGTTTCGTACAACGATACAGCGGCTGGATATTTGACCGACACGGGCTTTTTCCGTCGGCCCGATGTACGCGAGCCAAACGGTTATTACAGCTACACTTTCCGGCCAAAGCGCGGCTGGGTTCTTTCCCACGGTCCCAGCATTTACAGTGAACGAATCTGGGACCACACCGGGTTGCCGCTCGATTTTTATGTCAACCCGGCGTATAGCGTGAACTTCAAGTATCGAACATCCGTTTCCGCCAATATTGATCTTGGCCAGGACCGTTTGCGTCCGGTGGACTATACCATCCTGACCCATAACGTCGAATACCACAGCCACACCAGCGGAGTAAATTTCTATTCTTCGCCTTGGTCCTTCATTGCTGTCGGAGGCGGCATCTATACGGGCACGGTCATCAACTATTCTCCACCCGCCACTAGCGGTCCCGACCCGGTGAATGTCGCATCTCCGAACCTGAATCTTGAAATCAAGCCGATCGGATCTATCGACATGAACAACATCTATGTGTATACACACTTCACAAACCCGTCGAACGGAGCCGTCGTCTACGACAACCACGAATTGATTTCCCGCTGGAACTATCAGATGACCAAATCGATTTCGTTCAATCTGATTGGGCAATATATTTCGACTTTGCCGAATCCGCAATACACCAGCGCGACAAATTCAAAGACCCTTTTTGCGGATGCCCTGTTCACCTATCTGCCGCATCCGGGTACGGCCATCTACTTCGGCTATATCGGCAACTTTGCCAACATAAACCGTGCCCTCTGCACGCGCGATCCAAACGGGCTATGCAACCCGAACGATCCTATCCTGCCACCCACCTACTCCTCGTTGATGAACGACAGCAAAACAATCTATCTGAAGATGACTTACCTGCTGCGCTTCTAGACGACTTACTGCGCCGGAGCAACAATAAATTGCTCAATTTTCCCATCCGGCATCTGGTAAGTCGTCAGTTCTACGTGCGTTGTCGCGAAGACGACGTCGTAGGCGCGGAAGGTCATGCCGCCGCGGGACTCTTTTGCCGTCTGGCGAAATTCAATCGGGGCGCCAAGCGGTTTCAGGCTCGATTCAAAGTCGCCCAGTGCCTGCGCATCGAAATAGGCATTGCAGTTCTTGGTAAACAGTGACCGATCGATTTTGCCATGCTGCAGCCCAGTCAAAATCTGCCGGGCCTGGTCCAGGCTCTGTTTCGATTCATCCGGAGGCAGTCCAACCAGCATGGCGGCAATTTTGCCTGCGATCACTTCCGCAGCGCCCACAGCTTCCTGATTCGTGAACACGGCAATGGCCACTTTATCCTGCGGCAGAACCATGTTTTCGCTGGTAAAGCCTGAAACCTCTCCACTGTGCGAAATCACAAGATGACCATCACGCGTGGACACTTCTACGCCCAGCCCGTAATGCGTATCTTTGCCATCCTTCAGCTTCACAGGAGTAAACATCTCCTTATACGAGGCGGGCTGTAGCAGCGATTCGTTCATCATCGCAATGTCCCATAGCAGCAGATCGCGCACCGGCATCGCCAACTCGCCCGCGGCAAACATCCATCCAGGGCCATCTTGCGGAGCAGGCCGCAGTGGGCCCAGCGCGTAGCGTATATAACCATGCGCATCGGTCTGCTCCAGATGATGCATGTCAGAGTTCATCACGTCCGTCATGCGCAGCGGAGTAAAAATATTCTCTTGCAAGAATTTCATCACCGGCATTCCGCTGACGATCTCCACGATTTTTCCGGCGATCACAAAATTTGTATTGCTGTACTGCCATTGCGTTCCCGGATCGAAGTCGAGCGGTTTCTTTCCCCAGTTGTCAATAATGGCATCGGCCGTCGTGGGATTCTTCATCCGCAGCATCGAATAATCCTCGGCGTAGTAATCCTGATAGCCGGAAGTGTGGGAGAGAATTTCCCGCAATGTCACCTCATTGGAGCGCGTCAGCTGTGGCAGCCAGGTGGAGATGGGATCGTCGAGTTTCAGCTTGCCCTGCTGCTGCAGCATCAGGATGGCCGTCGCCGTAAATTGTTTGCTGATCGAGCCAACACTGTAGCGCATTTCCGGCCTGGCCTCGACCGGCGGATCCAGTTGGGCCTTCCCGTAGGCCTTGACATAGGCGATCTTTCCGTTCGTCACGATTCCAACGGAAGCACTCGGCACTCCGGTCGACCCCAGCACCCGCTGTGCAATCGCGTCCACTTTGGCTTGCTGGTCAGCAGGCAGCGAATTCTGAGCAAGCGCACGAAGTGGAACAGTCGCCCACGCAAGCAGTAATCCTGCGATCACAATGCAATGGGCCTTGCGAGAAAGTAACATTCCAACTGTCATTCGAGCTCCTTTTCAACTACGGGCAAATTCTAATCATACGAGGAGTTGAGCCGCAGCCCATCCCGACGTACGCATCACCACAATCCTAGTAAACTAAACCATAGGATACGTAGCCAACAATATGACAGAAAGTTCAACCGCTTCGATGAATCTTCCTCTTGCCTCTGCAATTGAATCTGCGGCGAAAACCGCAGGCTTGGTCGTTTTGTCCACACGCGCAGGTTCTGATTTCAATGGCGCGCCGACAATTTGCTTCGTCTTTGGATTGAGTGCAGATACTGCCGGCGATCGCACGCTGCAGTTGGAATTGAGCAACACCTTCGACATGAAGCAGACTGCGCTGCTGCCGGAATTGACCACCTACCTGCGCGAATCCGCACTGCGTCTTCGCAATCCGCGGCCGGAGTGTTACGTCACACTGGCTGGATTGCCGATTCGCTTCGCCGATTTCCGCTGGCCGTTTCATCGCTCCACTTCCGGTTCCGATACGTACGTGGTGCATGGCGTTGCGCACCTGGAAGATGGCATTGCTAGCCCGCTGCATGCCAAGATCGCTGCCAGCATGACGGTCACCTTTGCGGACATCGTCGCCGCGCCCGAGCAGCCCTATGCAGAATCGTTCATCTACAACGCGGTTCGCAAGACGCTGGACTGCGGACAGATGGAACTGATCAAGAGCGGCAATCGCCAGCCAGTCCCTGTCACCACGCGGTACTACAGTCGTTGGCAAAAAAAGTTTGTCTTTAGCGACACCGACGATGAAGCACGCACCGATTTTCTGGCGCTAAAACTTTATTGGCTTTCCGGAATTCTGGGCAACAGCCAGCCCGTATGGGTCGCCGATCCCAGAGATGCACAGTATCTGAACACGACCACAGATCAGCTGCAACATGCGGCAACGCTATTGGCCAGCGAGGGGTTCATCGAGCTCGCGGCCGACCCTCAATTCGCGGCTGCCACGCCGTTGCTATTGCAGCGCTCGGAACATTACCACACGGTTTTGGCGGATGCCCTGGCCATCACCAAGCCTGCCTTCAACGAAGAAATGCGCCACGGCCATACCAACATGTAATAACCCGTGCCGACTGCTTGCACTTGCCCGTCAGTGGGAGCACAGGCAGTCATCGCACGCGCTCTTCTGCTATTTCGCGTCCACCACACAACGGAATCCAACTCCGCCAGAGCGGTCGTAGCTGGGAGCCATCAGCAGCAGCTTCCCATGTTCATCATTGCGATAGGCCTGCGGAAAATACCAGATCGAGCCTTGCGGCTGGTAATGACTTCCGCCGCGCAGGATTCCAGCCCGGGTGTGTTCATCCGTGAACTCGTCCGTCCACTGCCACACATTACCCACCATATCCACCACGCCAAACGGGCTGGCGCCGGCAGGATGTGCATCCACATCGGCGGCGCTCGCCATCCTTCGGCCCGTATCCGGCACCGGCACAGCCTGCGGATTCCAATCGTCCCCCCACGGGTACGTGCGACCATCCGTTCCCTGCGCAGCATACTGCCATTCCCATTCATGCGGCAGGCGCTTGCCGGCCCATTTCGCATACGCGCGAGCGTCTTGCAATGAAACCCACGTCACCGGCTTGTTGCCCCAGCCCTCGGGATATGTCCCATTTTTCCAGTCGCGCAAGAAATCCAGATTGTCCTGCGGCTGGTAGTGGGAGGCATCGAGGAACTTCTTGAACTCGGCATTCGTCACCGGATACTTATCGATGTAGAACGAGTCGATGTGCATCTTGTGCTCATGAAAACGCCGCGGCATATCTTCCCATGGATATTGCACGTCGACGCCAATATCATTGCCGCCCTCGATCTCAATGCCTCGAACTTTAAAGACAAAGTCGGCTGCGGGAATCTCCACCATGCCTTCCGGCGCGCTGCCCGCTGGTTTAGTCACTGGAATTTCAACCATCTGTTGCGGCAGCGTCTTCCATTCATCGGAATAACTGGACAGCGGTGTCACCGTCATGGCCTTCATCTTTGCCATGAGTTTCTGCATCGTGGCGTCGGGCTCGCCCGGCGTTGCCAATACTGCGCCAAAGCCATGTGCCTCGATGGAGAAAGAAAGCACGTCGTTGCCGCCTTCGCGATCACGCTTCAGTTCGACCCCATGATACAGATCGTAATAGTGCATTCCGTCCTTGGCAGGGACAGTCATCTGCCTTCCGGACACATCGTATTCATTGCGGTTCACGATGGTCCATACAGTCTTGTCGCCGAGCGGCCAGCGGCTGGCGAAGATTCCGTAGAACGTGGTGGGATACATCGGCTCCCACCCTGGGCTCGCAAGAAATGGAGCCACGCCACGTTCGATCGTGGCCATCCGCCGCGTGGCTTCACCATCACGCGGAGTAATTCCGTTCCATATGCCCCAGATGTTTTCCCAGCTCTCCCAGCCGACGCCATTGAAGAATGCGAATTGTAGATCATCCGTCTTGTTGCGGTTCCAGCGGTGAGAAATGTTGACCATGTGGCGCGTCTCCAGCCACTTGAAGCGGTCCACCTCCGGTGCGAAGGGAAACTGGTATTGACCCCACGTCATCACGTTCCATGCCAGCGCTTCGTCGGAAGGCTGTCCCTCCGGTTCAAACGCCAGCGGATGGCCCACCTTATCCGCCGCCAATGAGAACGCCAGCGGTACGCCATCCTGCGTGTCACCGTTGATGCCGTCGGCATTCAGCTGCTTCATGAATTCTGCGATCGCCTGTGGCCAAGGGATTCCCGGATCGCGCGTTCCCTGGTCCCACATCATCATTGGAAACAACACGCGCACGCCGCGACGATGAAAGTCCGCCACCATCTGCTGCACTCCGGCGGCCCCGCCGGGCATGGAGCGGACCATGTCCTGCTGATTGCGATCGTCGATCCCCATGTTCGGATAAGTGGACCAGACCAGCACCGCATCGATTCCGCCATAACGCTTTTCTAGATCATCCAGATAGCGGTCCACCGTGTATTTGCCGGATACAGGATCGTACAGATATCGATCCTGCACCATCATTTGCGGCTGGATGAAACTGGACTGCGTCCACTGCAACGCGGGCATGCTGTAGCGCGCGCCATCGTAGCCGATGCGAATCCAGCGTTCCATCCGCCAATGGGTTATGTCTTTCAGCCACGCTTCATGCGTACTTGCCGGGCACGGACGATATCTGCCGTCCAGTGCGAGCTCGTGCGCGTTGCTGAAGGTGAAACAGTCGGGAACGGGGATCTGTTCTCCCTTTGGCCCGTAATGTGTGTCTTGTCCGCCAGCAAAAGGGCAAATTACCACAGCCATTAAAAGTGGAGCGATCACTGCAAATATTCGGATGGGAATGCGGTTCATGTATTTCTCCCCTGAAGAGTGACTAACCTATCGCCTGTCGTCCAGCATCCGCGAAACTTCATCCAAGGTCGGCATCGACGGCTGTGCACCCGATCGAGTGACAGAAATCGACGCTGCTGCCACAGCGAACTGCACGCTTTCCAATGGAGTCTTCCCTAGCATCAGGGCCACCGCGAAGGCTCCGTTCAACGCATCGCCGGCGGCCGTTGTATCGAGCACGTCGACAGGCGGTGCGGTCACCTGCTGCGCGACGACGCCCGAAACAATGTAGGCACCGCGCGCACCCAGCTTCAAAATTACGTTCCGCGGACCCTGCGCCAAAACGGCACGTGCCGTTTGCTGCAACGCGGCCTCACCGGCCCCGAATCGCCCTCCGCTCGGATGATTTGCATAAAATTCGGCTTCTGTTTCATTCGGAGTGATCCAACGAGTACGCTGCAAAAGTGTGGGCGGAAGTGTTTGGGCTGGTGCCGGGTCTAACATGAGCGGAACATCGCTTTCCGCGCAAATCTCTGCCAGTCGCTCAACTGACTCGACGGGAATCTCCAACTGCGCCAGCACCATACCGGCGTTGCGGATCAGCGATCGGTGCTGTTCGACGTATTCCGGCGACATAGCAGCATTGGCGCCTGGCGTAACGACGATGCAGTTTTCTCCATTCGCTGCAACCGTAATGGCTGCAATTCCTGTGGGACCTTCGACCGTCTTGACTGCGATCACGCCGACTCCAGCACTGTGCAGTTGGAGCCGCATTTGCTCTCCAAACAAATCGGAGCCCACCATGCCAATCATTTCCACGGGATATCCCAGGCGGCCAACCGCGACGGCCTGATTGGCCCCTTTCCCTCCCGGGTGCATCTGAAAGCCCGACCCGAGCAGCGTCTCCCCCGCTATCGGGATGCGCGGCGCGGCGGAAACCAGGTCCATGTTGATACTTCCAACCACGACAATGGGCCGCATAGATTTTGCTGTGTCCATTTCTACAATCCCTACTCTGTCGCTAGTGTGTTCGAACGATGGGGGCGAAAGCGATGGCACAAAGCCCCACAATAAATAGAACGAACATCAGAGCCAGCAATTCCTTCGATCTCCGCGGTGCACCGGTGAACTCTTTCCACACAAACACGCCCCATGCGGCAGAGATCATCGTGGCTCCCTGGCCAATGGAATATGACACGGCCGGTCCGACAATATGCGCGCGTGAGGCAACAAAGTTGAAAACCGTGCCGGTACACCAGATTCCACCGCCGACGATGCCCCACCCATGCCAGCGAAACGGCGCCTGGAAATACGCAGCCATGTCGACCGACGGTTTGCCATCCAGCGGTTTGCGCATCAACATCGCATTGAACACCAGCGCGCATAAGGCTGCACCGACAACAAAGTAAAACGAAGTGGCGTACGGGCCGGGAGCATGCGGCAAGCTCATCGCGTGCGAAACCAAAGGATAAAAACTGCCCATCAGCACGCCCGATATCAAGCTGATCACCAGCCCGCGCCGGCTCGTCGCCCGATGTTCCTGCTCTCGCATGCGATACGCAAGCGCGTCACACACAATAGCCGCTACCACCAGCGCGATCCCCCCGAACAACAGCGCTGGATCTCCCGCAGGCGACAGAATATAACTGCTGACCGCTCCTACAATCAGCGCAAGACCAATGGCCACAGGAAAGGCGACGGCGAGCCCGGCAATCTCAATCGCCGCGATCAGCAATAAGTTGGCAATGTTGAAAACAATTCCGCCGAGGATCGCATCGATCACGCTGACCTTGGGGGCGTCAAAAACATCCGCCAGAAATCGCTGTCCGATTTCACCCGTCGAACCAAGCGTCAACCCCCAGACGAAAACGCCAAGCAATAACCCAAGAACGTAGTCCCAGTAAAACAGCTGAAACCTGTAAGTTGGACATAGCTTGACCGTGTTCGCCCACGATCCCCAGCAAAGCATGCTGACGACCATAAAGAAGAGCGCAATGGCATAGGTCTCTGGCTGATACACAAGGATCTCCCGTGTAGGTTGAAACAACCGCGACGGATCCGTTGGTTCGGTGGACCCGCGCGCCAAAATAGCAGCAACTCAGTCGACGGGCGCTTCTCTATCCCGGATGGAAGAAAGCAGCCACGCCTCTTGGTTGCGAAAAGGTTCCTTCGATATAGGTTAGAACACTAATTTGGCTCTCGGCTGCCCAATGCGTCCCTCTCTGACTGCATTGACCTGCCAAACAGATATTGCGAACTACCGCTCGGGTAGATCGAATCGATATCAGTCCATTGGGAGGGGTGGGTTAATCGGCACAGAAGAAATCAGTCACTTGGAAGTGGTGGATGCGCTGATGGCCAAGGCTTGTGGATCAGACAAAATGGGATGCACGTGGTCGAGTGGCCAACAAACTGGAAACCTACGGAGCCAAAGGCCACAGCATCGATGGCGACGGTCTACGGGCCCCAAAAACAGCGAAAAACGCGCACTCGCTAATCCGAAGGCTGCCCACTTACGGCGATTTCTTTCGACCGGCAGAAGTAGTTGCCTTAGCAACCACTTTTGCACATGTGATTGCTAAGGCAACTATATTTTCAATGCGACTGGTGGGCTGTAAATCTGCCCCCCCAAACTGACTCGAATTCTGCTCTGTCGTTGCGGCGGTTCCTTCCATGTCAGGCTTTGGACAGCTAAAAGATTTCGCAGGTCGCACAACAGACGTAAATAAATAGGAAGTGTTGGTGTGTGCGTGGGTTGCCCTTGCCGCTAGCATTGCCTATCGATCGGTTCCGATCGCGGAACAAGCGCCCGTCTTTGCAAAAATGCGGTCATCGCCGCCCATTGGAACCGCAGAGCTGACTCTTCAGAAAGCACTTCAGGCCACGTCACAACCCCTGCAAAGCAGCGTCCGATTCGTCGCCTGCATCTTACATAAAGCGGCGGTTTAAGCCAGCGGCGGTTGCGCTTTTGGGCGCTATAGGAGCCACATTTGATGTGTACGCGGCGCACGGCCCCGCATCAATAGTCTCCGAGACTTTTCTGGAAATACATTTGAAGCATTGAGTTCGATACTTTGGGAACGCCTATGAACGATAAACATAAAAACACTCGAATTGACACTGGAATCCCTGGGCTGGACGATATTTTGAATGGGGGCCTGCCCGCCTGTCAGATGTACCTGGTTGAAGGAAATCCCGGCACTGGTAAAACGACCCTCGCAATGCAATTCATCCTGGCGGGGGTTCGCAAGGGCGAAAAGACGCTATACATTACGCTGTCTGAATCGCGAGCGGAGCTGGAAGGGTCAGCGCGGTCGCACTGTTGGGATCCGGCGGAGCTACCCATCGCGGAGCTCATTCCGGCAGAGGCGAGTTTGAACCCCGACCAGCAATACACCGTCTTTCATCCCAGCGAGGTTGAGCTCGCAGACACCATCCACAAGCTGACACAGATCATCGATAACGTACAGCCCGATCGCCTGGTCATCGATTCCCTTTCCGAGCTTCGCCTGCTGGCCGCCGACCCAATGCGTTATCGACGCCAGTTGCTGGCGCTGAAACATTTTTTTGTTGGTCGCGACTCCACCGTGCTGCTGCTGGATGACCGCACCGGGGAAGGCAGCGATATGCAACTGCAAAGCATCGCCCACGGCGTCATTCGTCTGGAGAAAATCTCTCGTTCTTACGGAGTGACTCGACGCCAGATAGAAGTCATCAAGCTGCGAGGGAGTGCGTATCGAGAGGGTTTTCACGATTACACCATTGCGCACGGCGGGCTGATCGTCTACCCGCGCCTCATCGCCAGCGAACATGCCACCGTGTTTGAGCGCGAAAAGATCAGGAGTTGTTTGCCGTCTCTGGACCAAATGTTTGGTGGAGGAATTAATCGCGGCTCTTCGACGCTTCTGATTGGACCTTCTGGAAGCGGCAAATCCACCCTCGCGATGATGTACGCATATGCTGCCGCAAAACGAGGCGATCGCGCCATCGTGTATGTGTTTGATGAAGTTCTTCGCACCGCCCAAGACCGCATGGACGGCCTGGGCATGCCCGTGCGCGACCAGATCGAACATGGCACGCTCGCCATGTCGCAGGTGGACCCGGCCGAACTTTCCCCTGGCGAGTTCGTCTCACAAATTCGTCACGACGTCGAACAGAAAGACACGCGAGTTGTGGTCATCGATAGTTTGAATGGCTTTTTGAGCTCCATGCCTGGGGAACACGACTTGACGCTGCATCTGCATGAACTGCTGGCCTTTCTGAATCAGAAGGGTGTGGCCACGTTTCTCGTCTTCACTCAGCATGGGCTGATTGGCGCCATGCAATCGGAGGTCGACGTCAGCTATCTGTCGGACACGGTCGTCCTGCTTCGGTACTATGAGGCGGAGGGAGAAATCCGACAGCTGATCTCGGTCGTGAAGCAACGGGTCGGCCAACACGAACGAACTCTGCGGGAGCTGCGCATGAGCAACCAAGGGGTCGAAATTGGCGAGCCTCTCAGCAGTTTCCAGGGCGTTCTGACGGGCGTTCCCAATTTTAGTGAAGGAAAGGTTTGAACTGGCGGACGAGGCTATCGGAATGAGTTTGGTTGTGCGTGTAATTGCACCCACGGGTCGTGATGCGGAACTTGTGGTTGGAGCCCTTCGTCAGAACGGATTGTCTGCCGAGGTCTGCAAAGATCTGTCGTTCATAAGCAGTCCAACGCACGAGGAAGTGGGCCCGCTGCTGATCGCCGAGGAGGCGCTAAATCCTCCGTTTGTGCAACAACTGAGTGACCGGATACGACATCAACCCGAGTGGTCGGATCTTCCCATTCTGATTCTGACCAACGGTGGACGTGAGATGCCGCACGGCACTCGCACAACGTATGACCAAATGTTTATCGGCTCTCCGATTCTGCTGGAGCGCCCGATTCGAACTGCCACCCTCATCAGCAGCGTTCACGCCGCACTGCGAGCACGCAAGCGCCAATATGAAATCCGCGACACATTGCTCGACCGAGATCGTGTGCTGACCGAACTGAAACTTGAACGTGAAACAACGCAAGTCGTGCTTGACAATGTTCCCGTCGGCATTCTGCTGGCGGACTCCGCCGGCAAGTTGATCCTGGGAAATCGCAGTGTGGAGCGAATCCTGCGCCATCCGGTTTCCGAAATTGCCCTTTGCAAACCCCATGATCGATGGGTCATGTTTCACTCCGACGGACGTCGCGTCGAACCCGAGGAATATCCGCTCTCGCGCGCCTTATGTTCCGGGAAGCCCATCGCACCGGAAGACTTGCTGTATCAGCGCGGTGACGGCACCATTGCGTGGATCAGCGTTGCTGCCGCGCCAATTTTCGATGAGAAGGGCCACGTGTCTGGTGCGGTGGTGGCGATCTCTGACATTGACCAGCAAAAGCGAACCGACTCCAACCTGCACCGCAGCGACGAGAGGTTTCTCCGCCTGATTGAGCACTCCACGGTTGGCATGTTCATTGGAGACTTCGAAGGTGGCATTTCCTACGCCAACCCTGCCATTCTGAACCTGCTTGGATATACGTCGGAGGAAGTGGCGGCGGGAGCATTGCGATGGAATCAACTGACACCGCCGGAATTCGCCGCGGCCGATGAGAAGGCGATCAATGAACTTCGCGCCACTGGGACCGCAACATCCTACCAGAAATCTCTTCGCGCCAAAGATGGTCGGCTACTTCCCTTCCTTATTGGAGCCACGATGATCCCCTCTGCAAGAAGCGGCGATGCGTCGAGCGAAATCGCGATGTTTGCCACTGACCTGTCCACGCAAAAGCAGGCGGAGTCGGCACTGATTCAAAGCGAAAAGCTAGCCGCTGTGGGACGGCTGGCCGCCTCCATCTCTCATGAGATCAACAACCCTCTGGAGGCAATCACGAATCTTCTCTACCTGGCGCGGCGCAGCAGCAACATCCCGATCGAGGTCGCTTCGTTTCTCGATAAGGCGGACCAAGAACTGCAGCGCGTGACCCAAATTTCGATTCAGACGTTGCGCTTTCATCGTCAGTCGACCAAGCCTCGCCTGATCACGTCAGAAGAATTGTTGGGCCCAACCCTGGCGCTCTATCATGGGCGTATCTCAAACTCGAATATTCGACTGGAGTTGCAACATCGCGGCTCCGACCCCATCGTTTGTTACGAAGGGGATATTCGCCAGGTGCTGAACAATCTGATTGGCAATGCCATCGACTCGATGCGTTCCGGCGGACGCCTGATTGTGCGGACCGGCAAAGCGCGGCTGCGCAGAAGCGGGAGCCCGGCGATCCGCATCACAATCGCCGATACGGGACACGGTATTCCGCCCGCGGTGATGCGCCGCATGTACGAGCCGTTCTACACCACGAAAGGGATGAACGGCACCGGACTCGGTTTATGGATTTCCCGCGGCATCATCGAAAAACATCGCGGGCAGATTCAGGCTCGCTCTCGCCTGAGCAACGGCTGCGGTGGTACGGTGTTCAGCCTGGTGCTGCCGACGAGTCCATTCGAGCAGTATGATGAATGCGCCTGAAACTGGCGTCGTGACTGCGCTGGGGACGGGAGCACACGGCTGCTGCGAGTCGGAGTAGGAAGTCGCAGAACAGCTTTAATGCTTCTTGAAGTACTGAATTTCCTGCTCGTGCTTCCTGGCCTTTTCCAGGCTCGGGAATGTGCCGAGATTCCGCCTTTTCCCCGTCGATCTATCTTTCTTGCGCGAATATAGCCGGTACTCGCCGGACTTCAGCTTACGAATCATACAGAAAAGGATGCCTGGGGCGGAAGTTTTGTCGCCCCCCGGCTGGAAATGGGGAATTTTTCGGGGTACAGATGAAATCCAATTATCCGGACTGTGACGTTTGATATACTTTTAACTAACCGGTTAATCAATGACAATAAAACATACGACCCGCAACCGCGAAGAGCGTGCCGACCAGACGCAAAAGAGAATCCTTCGCGCCGCCGTGCAGGAGTTCAGCACGCACGGCCTTTCCGGTGCCCGCACAGATCGCATCGCCGAGTCGGCGAAAGTCAACAAAGCGCTGCTTTACTACTACTTCAAGAGCAAGCAGGGCTTGTACGCGGCGGCCGTCGAAGGTGTAGCCGCGAGGGTCGTGGAGAATGCGCTGGCGGAATTCGATCCAAAATATTCTGCCGGCGAAAAGCTGCTGCGGTCGGCACTGAACCATTTCGATCGCATCCTAACGCAGCGAGAATTCCAAAGCCTGATGCACCAGGAAATGATCCGATTTCGCAGCGGCAAGAGCGGATCGATGCCCGTTCTGTTCAGGACTGCTTTTGGCCCCTTGATCGAAAAAATGCGTGAAGCCGTAGAAGAGGGAATACGGGCGGGTGAACTATGCCGGGTGGACTGGCTACAGGTGGTGTATTCGATCTTCGGCGCGAATGTCTTTTATTTTCTGAGCGCACCCATGATGGAGATGGCGCTGCCGTTTGAGCCATTCAGTCCGAAGGCGTTGAAGCTGCGAAGAAAGGTTGCGGTGCATTTTCTGGGCACAGCGTTATTCACTGACCGCGCGGTCGGAGTGGAGCTGGCCGAACGAATTCTTCGCGACATGCCCATGCCGCGGGTGACGAACGTGCAAGCGCGGATTGAAAACTTTCATGCTCGGAGAAAAACGCCATGAACGCTCGCAACCGCATTTTTATTCTTCTCGGGGTATTGTTCCTGTTCTCTCTGGGCTGGTATTTCTTTACCGTCAATCGATCGGGAGACTTGCAGTTGATCGGCACGGTGGACGCGAATGAGGTCATCGTCAGTTCGCGAATTCCCGGCCGCATTGAGAAGCTAACCGTCGACGAGGGCGACGACGTGCATGCAGGCGAGCTGATCGCGACCATCCAGAGCGACGATCTAGAGGCAGCACGGAACGCAGCCAAGGCAGCTGCGATGAGCCAGAAATACCTGGTGAAACAGAACCGCGATACGGAACGCCAAATCGGCGGCAGCACGTCCAGCCAGGTGATGAATGCGGAGGCGCAGTTGCGTTCGATGCAGGCGGCGCTGGCGCAGGCGGTCGCCCAGGAAGAACACCAGAATGCCGATACTTCCAGAACCGTTGCGTTGGCTGCGCAAGGGGTGATGAGCCTGCAATCGCGCGATGAAGCCGTCACTTCCCTGCAGGCGGCGAAGGCGGCCGTTGACGCGGCCAAGCATAACGTCGCCGCGGCTGAGGCGTCGCTGAAACAGGCGAAGGCCAATACGATTCAAGCGCAGGCCCAGGCGCAAACGGTGGCTGCGACCCGCAGTCAAATGCGAAATGCGCAAGCCCTGTTGACGCAGGCGCAGGTAGAGCTTGGATATTCGCAGATTTTCTCCCCAATTGCGGGCAAGGTGAACGTAAGAGCGGCGAGACAGGGCGAAGTGGTGGCTGCGGGAACGCCGATCGTGACCATTACAGACCTGACGCAAACCTGGGTGTATGCGCCGCTGCCGGAGACGGAAGCGGACTCGGTGCAGTTGGGAGACATGCTGCGCGTGGTGATGCCGAGTGGCGCGACGCTGCAAGGCAAAGTGATCGCGAAGGCTGCCGAAGCGGATTTTGCGACGCAACGTGACGTAAGCCGACGCAAACGCGATATAGAAACTGTTCGCTTAAAATTGCTGATCGACAATCCCGGGATGCGTTACGTGCCCGGAATGCTGGCGGAGGTCTACATCCCGAAAGACAAGCTGGTGAAGCGATGAATGCCGGCGCACCCAACGTTGCCATCTCCGTCGAAAACATTGTGAAGCGCTACGGCAATTTCACCGCTGTCGACGGCATTACGTTTCAAGTGGATGACGGAGAGATCTTCGGCCTACTCGGTCCGAATGGCGCTGGCAAAAGCACGCTGATCCGCATGATGACGACGTTGACTCCCGTGACCAGCGGTCGAGCTGTGGTCTCCGGGTGTGATGTTTCACGCGATCCGGATGCTGTGCGGCAAACCATCGGTGTCATTCCGCAGGCGCTGACCAGCGACGTCGATCTGACTGTCGAAGAAAATCTCTCCATCTACGCCAAGCTGTACGAAGTTCCGAAGGCGGACCGCGAGAGGAATATCCAGGACCTGCTGGAAGCGGTGGACCTGGTGAAATGGCGCGGAGCGCAGACCAAAACACTCTCCGGCGGCATGCGACGCAGGCTGGAAATCGCTCGCGGCTTAGTCCACAACCCTCGCATCTTCTTCCTCGACGAACCGACGACGGGCCTCGATCCGGTGTCGCGCGTTGCCGTTTGGGAAATGCTGAATCATCTAAAAAATGCGCGCAACCTGACCATGCTGCTGACCACGCACTATATGGACGAAGCCGATCGGCTGTGCGACCGCATTGCGATCGTCGACCACGGAAAACTGGTGGCACTCGATACTCCGATGGCGCTAAAAGCCAGCGTGCCGGGAACCAACGTTGTCGAAGCTCAGTTTGCCGAGGAGTCCACAGAATGGCCTGCTCGATTGAAGCGGCTCTCCGGAGTCACTTCAGTGGAATCGCAAAGCGCGGGAATGTACAGACTGCTCACGTCGAACGGCTCCCTGACCACGACACAACTGGTGGAATTGGCAACGCAGACCGGCGATAGCATCAAGTCGCTCAGCGTTCAGAACACCACGCTCGACGACGTTTTTGTCCACTACACAGGACGACAGCTCCGCGACGAACAAGTGAAGGCGCACGGCTTTGTGATGCCGCCACGACCGGGGATGCAGCCATGACGCGCATGATGGCGATTGTTGAACGGGAGATGCGGAAATTTTTCCGCTCGCCAACATTGATGATGGTTTCGATGATGTTGCCGCTGGTGCAGTTGGTCATTTTGGGCAACGCCATCGGCGGACACATAACAGGGGCGAAGGTGGGCGTGGTGGATTATGACCACGGCTCTCAGGCCCTGAAAATCCACGAAGCGTTTAACGATATTGCTGCGAATATCCGCACCTTCAGCACTGTCACCTACCCAGATGAACAGAAAGCTCGAGAAGATGTGCGAACAGGAAAAATCGATGCCGCGGTCATCATCCCAATGCAGTATTCGCGGCGGGTGCTGGCCGGAGATTCACCCCGCATTGGCCTGGTTGTCGACAATACCGATTTGACGACGAGCGGCGGCATCGAAGCGGAAATGCAGTCGCTGGTCGATGCCCTGAATGCACCTGTGATCCAACCCTTAGTGGTGAAGAACATCGCTCTGGAGATCGTGGAACTGTATCCCTACGTGGAGTACATGAAGTATCTGCTCGCCGGTTCCATCGCGCTGGCCATGTATGTGGCTGTCATGATCGGCGGCGGCATGCTGTATATCGACGACAAGGCGCGCGGAGTGCATGAAGGCTATCTGGTCACGCCGATTACCAAGCTGGAATTGGTATTGGGTTTAAACCTTGCAGGAACGATTAAGGCGGTGATGTCCGGCATCTCTCTGACTGTGATTGGATCGCTGCTCGCCGGACTCGGCTCCATCTTTCATCCAGTGAATGACCTACTTCTGCTGCTGCTGATTGTTTCCACCTCGATTGCATTCAACGGCATGATGTTTCTAATGATGGTCCGCGTCGAAGATCCATTGGTGCCGCGGGCCATGTTTGGCGTGCTGAACACGCTGCTGTTCTTCCCTAGCGGCGCCATTTCTCCGGTGAAAGGATTTCCAGCCTGGCTGCGCGCGATCGCTGTGGTTGATCCATTTTCGTATGCGGTTCACGGCTTCAAAGCTGTGCTGCTGAAAGATGGCGGTATCCAGGCAATCTGGATGGACTTGCTGTTCCTGCTCGGGTTTGGAATCGCTTGCCTGATGATCGCAACAAAATTATTCAAGCGCACACTGTAGCTGCGCATTCCGGATGGCCCGAGAACTACGCCAACGGCGAGCACGCAATGGCACATCCCACATTGGCAAGCGCTGCTTCAATCGCCGCGCCAATTCGAAGCAGTTGATGATCGCTGCCACTTGGCGCCGCGAGCATCAGGCCTACAGGGGCTTCGCCGGGCAGATGGCAAGGGATCGACAAGGCGCAGCCATCCAGAAAATTGAAAACGCTGGGATTACGAAGCATCGTCGCGTTCGCCCGCATATACGCGGCATCATCCGATACCACGTCGGAGATAAGCGGAGCAATTCGCGGTACAGTTGGCAACAGCCAAACATCGCACTCCGCGAAGGCACGCTCCGCTGCCGAAATGATTCGGCGGCGAGCGTTCATCAAGTCCAGATACTGCGCCTGAGAAATTTCTTTCCCACGCAGAATGCGCACCAGGACTCGGGGATCGTAGAGTTCGCTGTGCGTAGCGATGAGTTGACGATGCCAGTCATATGCTTCAAAAGCTGGAATCCCGCCATGGGCATAACAACCGGGGATGTCATCGAGCACGGAGAAGTGAACGTCTTTCAGTCTGGCGCCGACCCTGGAGAGAGCGGATACCGCTGCTTCAAATCGTCGTGCTACATCCGGATCCAAATCGTCGAGAACATAGCCTTGCAATACACCCAGACGCAATTGCGGTAAGTCGCTGGGAACCAACGGCGCATACGGATCGCCAGATAGCACGGCATCGATCCGCGCGCAGCACGCGACTGTAGGCGCGATGCATCCAACCGAATCAAGGCTTATGGAGAGCGGCAACACCCCCTCCCGTGGTATGCGGCGCGCGGTCGGTTTGAAGGCGGTGAGACCGCACAGTGCGGCTGGGATTCGCAGGGAACCGCCGGTATCCGTTCCGATGGCGGCTGCGGCCATGCCGTCCGTAACCGAGATGGCGGCTCCCGAGGATGAGCCGCCGGGGATGCGGCCATTGATCCTGTCGTAGGGATTGCGAGGGGTTCCGTAATGTGGATTGATCCCGAGGCCGGAGAAAGCAAATTCCGTCATATTCGTTCGGCCCATCAGGACCGCACCTGCATCTCGCAGGCGCGCAATCGCCGCAGCATCGCTTGGGGCGGGGGGCGCATCGGCGAGCACGATCGAACCGGCCGGTGTCGGCTCACCGGCGATATCGAATAAATCCTTGATGGAGATCGGCAGCCCGAGAAGCAATTCCGGCGCGCCGGCACGACGCCGTTTATCCATCGCGTCGGCTGCGTGCAGCGCGGGGTCAGCGTCGATCCTGGTGAAGGTGCGTGCTCCTTGGCCGGAAGGATCGACGGCAGCAGCAAGGAATGTCTCGACTAGCTCGCGGCTGCTGGTTTCGCCAGCCGCCAGTGAGTCCATCGTGTTCGCAATCGGAGTTAGTCGTACCACGTGACGATCCTGAAAAACGGTTTGCGCCCTGTCTTACGCATACTTGCAGTGCTGACCGCTAAAAAAATGTCTGCACCATATCGATAACCTGATAATTGGAGTCGAGCACCGGAAGGTAGCGCCATTTATCGAAGGTCAAGCAGGGATGCGAAATATCCAGGCCAACCATGTCACCCACCCGGACATCATCTCCCTCGGAAATTTTCATATAAGCATGCTGATCCATCATGCGGGTGAGTTCCCAATGACTATGACAGTCGTGCGGCGCTGGCTGCCCGGGTCGGTAATGCAAGCTGGGAGTCGGCAAGCCCGAATCGAAGGCGGCATCGCGTTTGCCCAGGGTGAGAATCGCTTTTTCTTTTTCCGGAATCGATTGTACGTAGGCCCACAGCTGCAAGGCCGGCAGCAGACCGGAATGCATTTTCCTTGCGATCGGATTCCTGCTTAGGATCTTCTCCTGAGCCTGCCGATAAGCGCCAACATCATGTGTGAGATAGCATCCGGGTCGCAAAACAATTTCGAGTGGATAGGCGATGTCGGCGGCTGAAAAAACTTCCGCCACCACGTCGTACCATGCCGAACCGGCGCCTGAGAGTATCGCTGGATTACGGTCGAAGCGATTCCCTTTGGCAAGTTTGGCGGCCAACTCGACCGCTTGATTCAGAAATGTTCGAATCGCAGTTTCGTCCTGCAGGACACCCTCATACAACTCGACACCACAGACAGCGATGGCATCGCGCCACGGATGAAGTACGGCCAGCAGGTCATCGAGTTGCTGCGGATTGCGAATGCCGGCGCGGCCACCGTCCACTCCCAACTCGATCAGAACATTTAGCCGCTGATGACGCTGGGAAAAGAATTCCCCCAGTTGCGCCGCCAGTTGCGCTGAATCCACGAGGCAGTAGAATTCAAATTTCTGGTCTCGTAAGAATCGCGAAACAATTTCCATATTCTGTTTTCCAACCAGTTGATTGGCCATCAAGACGCGGCGGACACCATGCTCATACGCAACCCGCGACTGGTGCGCAGTGGCCAGCGTAATGCCCCAGGCGCCGGTTTGCAGTTGACGTGCGAAGAGCGCAGGGGCCATGGTGGTTTTGCCGTGCGGCGCAAGGTTGACGCCATAGGCTTGAATAAATTGCTGCATCCACACAAGGTTATGCACCAATTTATCTTCATATAACACTGCGGTTGGCAGGCTCAGATCTTCCTGCAGCAGATTCCAGCGCTGCTCGACGACCTGCGGCACCGACAACGGGCCGTCCATCGTGCCCAGACCTTTATTCAATGAGCCAACCTTCATTCCAGGAACATCTGTCTCGACCTTCTCTGCGTAATCGGTTTGATGTTTTGTCATGCGATTCCTCTCTGAAACTCAAATGATATAAGCTTTGGAGATTACTGATGAAGAGCACGATGGGTGGATATCTACCTGCACCTCAACGGGCAAGGAGGAGAAATGCCGAAATGCACCACCTTAATCCGGAGCGTTGAAGTTGCCGATGGCGGCGGCAGATCGCCGGAAATCGCCGATGTGGCCATCGATCAGGACCACATTGTCGCGATCGGCAAGCTGCAGGATTACGTCGCCGACAATGTTTTCGACGGCGAAGGAAAGGTGCTGGCACCCGGATTCATTGATGTCCATACCCACGACGATACCAGCGTGGTTCGTGCTCCGCAGATGTTGCCGAAGTTGTCGCAAGGCGTGACGACGGTGGTGGTTGGAAATTGCGGAATCAGCGCCGCGCCGGTCACTCTTCGCGGAGAGCCGCCCGACCCGATGAACCTGCTGGGCGACGCCGACGCGTTCCGTTATCCAACATTCAAAGCCTATGTCGACGCAGTCGCGGCGGCGCAGCCGGCCGTCAACGTCGCTGCGCTTGTCGGCCACACGGCGCTTCGCAATAACCATATGGATCGGCTCGATCGCTCCGCGACAAGTGCGGAGATTGCAGCCATGCGCGCCCAGTTGCAGGAAGCGCTGGATCACGGAGCGGCCGGATTGAGCACCGGCTTGGCCTACCTTTCTGCGAACTCTGCCTCGACAGAAGAAGTAATGGCGCTGGCCGATTTGCTGGCTGGCGCCGGCGCAATATACGCCACCCATCTGCGCAGCGAGACAGAGACCATTTTGCAGGCGCTGGACGAGGCTGTTCGGATCGGCAAGCACGCTGAGGTTCCCGTAGTGATTTCGCATTTGAAGTGTGCCGGAATTGCCAACTGGGGACGGAGTGCGGAAGTTCTCGGTTGGATCGACGATGCGCGAAAAAAACATGCCATCGGCTGCGATTGCTATCCCTATGCGGCTGGGTCGAGCACCTTGGATTTGCGGCAGGTGGACGAAAGAGTCAAGATTCAGATCACCTGGTCAACTGCGCATCCGGAAATGGCCGGACAAACTTTGGAGGAGATTGCGAAGGCATGGGGCGTGCCGCTGATCGAAGCTGCGAAGCGCTTGCAACCGGCGGGGGCGATTTATCACAGCATTTCCGAGCAGGACATGCGAGAGATTCTGCGGCATCCCGGCACAATGATTGGCTCCGATGGACTCCCGAACGATCCCCTGCCACACCCGCGTCTCTGGGGAACATTTCCGCGTGTGCTCGGTGTCTATAGCCGGGAGTTGAAGCTGTTCCCTCTGGGAGAGGCTGTTCGCAAAATGACATCGTTGCCGGCGCAACGGTTTGGCCTAGTGCAACGCGGATGGATTCGTGAGGGCTATTACGCCGACCTGGTCCTCTTCGATCCGGGCACGGTGCGCGACGCCGCCACGTTTGACGATCCAGTGCGTCAGTCCTCTGGAATTGAGGCGGTCTGGGTCAACGGCACTCTTTCCTATCACGGGCAAACAGCCACGGCACGCCGGACAGGACGATTCTTGCAACGACAGTCGAATGCGAGCCGCCAGTAACTTACATTCGATCCATATTCGGTTCACAACATCACGGAGGACAGACTTGAAATGAAGCGCTACGGAGTAGATGGCGGCAAGGGGATCGGCGGGCAGCATCTGCCATTTGCGCGAGCCGTCGAGGCGGATGGCTGGTTGTATGTGTCGGGGCAGGTGCCGATGGTGAACGGCATCCTGGTGGAAGGCAACATTGATCGGCAGAGCCGCCAGGCCATTGACAATCTATTCGCAATTTTGACGGAAGCTGGCTACACGGCGGCGGATGTGGTGCGGTGTGGAGTGTGGCTCGACGATGCCCGCGATTTTGCCGCGTTCAATCGTGTCTTCCGAGAATATTTTGGCGAGAACCCGCCTGCACGATCCTGTGTGGCCTCCAGCATGATGGTTGACTGTAAAGTGGAGATCGATTGCATCGCATACAAACCGCCGACGAAGTGATCGTCGAGGCTGTCGCCGCCAGCCGCTGTGCGACGAGGAATTCTAAGGCAAGCAAACCATCATGCATACACCAATGATTGTCAGCCACGGAACCTTTCTTTTGCTTGCTGCGCTTGGCTCCGTCATTTTGCTGATCGTCCTGATTGCGCGCTACAAAGCCAACCCATTTATCGCGTTGATGTCGGTCTCCATTGCGTTGGCGATGGTGACTGGCATGCCTATGCAGACCATCGTGCGCTCATTCGAAGCGGGAGTGGGGGGCACGCTGGGCCATATCGCCGTGGTGATTGGGCTGGGGACCATGCTGGGCAAAATGATGGCGGAGTCGGGCGGCGCGGACCAAATTGCCCATACATTGATCCGATTTTTCGGCGAAAAGCGGGTGCACTGGGCCATGGTGGCCATTGGCTTCGTGGTCGGACTTCCGGTATTTTTTGAGGTTGGCTTCGTCCTCTTGATTCCAATTGCGTTTACAGTTGCCAAACGCACGCGGACGTCGCTGGTGTTGGTCGGAATTCCAATGGTGGCGGGACTTTCTGTTGTACACGGACTTGTTCCACCGCATCCCGCTGCCCTTTTGGCGGTGGCCGCTTATCATGCGGACGTGGGGAAGACGGTTTTTTATGCGATGCTTGTGGGCATCCCAACAGCGATCCTTGCCGGCCCGTTGTATGCGAAGTTAATTTCCCCGCATATTCATCTCGATGCGCACAACCCGATCGCTGCGGAATTTCTCGATCGCGATCCGCACACCAAACTGCCCACCTTCGCCTTGACCATGGCGACCGTTCTGCTTCCGGTGTTTTTGATGATGATCGGAAGCTGGGCCAATACATTTGCAGCCAAGGGCACGCTGCCAAATCAACTTCTTCATTTTTTTGGCGGTGCCGATATCGCATTGCTGGTTGGCGTCTTGATCAGCTTTATCACGCTGGGAACGATGCGAGGATTCAGCCGCGATACGATCCTGAAATTTACCAACGAGTGTCTCGCTCCTACGGCAACCATTACATTATTAGTCGGCGCAGGCGGGGGATTTGGACGGATTTTGCAGGACAGCGGAACTGCCACGGCCATTGTGGATGTAGCGCTGCGCGCACATATTCCGCTGCTGCTGCTGGCATGGCTGGTGGCCGCAGCCGTTCGCGTTGCTACCGGGTCGGCGACGGTAGCCATGACCACTGCGGCCGGAATTATTGCGCCGATTGCGTTGCAGGCGCATGGAGCGCAGCCAGAATTGCTGGCCATTGCAACGGGCGCCGGGTCGCTGGTGTTTTCCCACGTGAACGATGGCGGCTTCTGGCTGGTGAAGGAGTACTTCAACATGACCGTGGCAGACACCTTCAAGACGTGGACAGTCTGCGAGACGATCATTTCCACGGTGGCGCTGCTTTTGACACTGGCGCTGGCTCGCGTTGTTTAGTCTTTCCTGCGGAAAACCGGCGCGAACCACCTCATGAAACAGTTCTGGATTGCAGCTACTTCAGACGGATGGAGACAAACCTGCGGCCTTCATACAGGCGATAGTTGCCCGGGTGGGCGCCTGCCACAATCATCAAAGGCCGCGGATGAGGCATGGTCGAGTTCGTTTTAGATGTGGCATTTAATACTTCATGCGCCCCAATATCCATAACAACAAAGGCATCATTCGCCACAAAGCCGAAGCCGTACGCTCCCGCAAGCAGCGTCTTTCCGTTAATTGTCAACGCGGTTTCGCTGAGCAGGTAGCCTTGATATTTCTGCTGAATCCCGGTTGCATATCCTGAATTGTCCACCAGTCCCGCCAGCACGAGCGTGCCATCTGCGAGGCGCAGGCCGTAGGTGTTCCGTAACTGTACAGTAGCGCTTTGGCCACGAAAAAATACGGAGTGCGGCATCAGTGTGCCGATCTCCTGCGGCGACAAAATCTTTGTTTGGGCCGGAGCCGCTGCCTGTGCACGGGAAAGTTGAGCGACCGGCAAGCAGCCGACGCCGCATGAGGCCAGGATGACTAGAAGTGAGCGACGCAGAATTGACGAGACTCTTGTCATGTTGCCCATCATAGCCGAAACATTCGGGTGTCGGCTCTTTTTTTTGACCAGTATCCGTGGTTTTCGATGACGGCCCGAGAAGGCTAGCCGTGCGCACGGCCCTCCGCCGGCTGTGGACCGGCGGGTAGTTACCGTTGCGCTTCCAACACCATCAATTGATCGGCACCCACGATGACATCGGAATGATTGTCGGTCACAACTGCGGACTGCGCGTTCCACAAAGGAGTCAGTGTATGGACGCCCGCAAGAGCCGTGTCGGAAAAGTCCAGATGAAAGGTCCGCGGAGTTGTCGCCTTATTCAATAGCACGAGCACAATGTCGCCCTGCGCCATCGCAGGGATTGGTTTCCCCTCCGGTGGAGCCTCGACACGCGCAAAGACCATACCGGTATCATCGGCCAGCAGATCCTGCTGTGCGCCGGTTTGCAACACCGGGTGATGCGCGCGCAACTGCAATAGTCCCTGAACCCAGGCGTGCATCGATTCCTGCGTGGGGGTGCGCCCCGCCGCCGTGAAAGCGTCCTTCACATCGCCCGGAAATCCCCCAGGAAAGTCGCGCCGGTTGTCGGGGTCATTGCCGCCCGGCAGCGCTATCTCATCGCCGTAATAGATTTGCGGCATCCCACGCATAGTGGCCAGCAGGCCAAAGGCCAGTTTCATCCGGGCTGGCGTGGCGCCGGGTTCCGAGATAAAGCGCATGGTGTCGTGATTGCCGAGGAACGTTACTAGCCGGTCAGGATGGGGATAGAGCCAATCCTGCCGTTGCACATTTTCCAACCCGGTCATGGGCTCGTCACCAGCGGGCGATTTTCCCGTGAGGGTTGCGCGCAAAGCAAAGTAGGTGGGAAAGCCAAACGGAGTGTACAGGCCGGTGTCGATGCCTTCATGTGTGGCTCCGCCGGCAAAATACGAAACGATGGTCGGGTCCGGATTGAACACTTCTCCCACCGTCGTCAGGTTTGGATAGATCTCGCGAAGCTCCGCATGAAAGTCTCGCCAGAACGCGCGGTCAACATACGGAAAGGTATCCAGCCGCAACCCATCCAGAGTGCCGGATTCAATCCACCAGATTGCATTCTGAATCAAATATTGTTCGACCAGCGGATTCGATTGGTTCAGATCGGGCAAGACATTGGCGAACCACCCATCCACCGCCTTGCGATAGGCTGCCGGCGGCGCATGGGGATCAGTGATGGGAGCGAAATTCCCGTTCGCTTCCAGATGTTTGGCGAGAGTGCCATGAAACCAATCCGGCGCAGGCGGATCGAGCACCCATGGATTTTTCGGGCCAACATGATTCGGCACCGTGTCTAATACCAGCTTCATGCCGCGACGATGCACTTCCCTAGCGAGTTCCTCATAGTCCTTCAACGTGCCAAAATGTGGGTTGATCGCGTACATATTGACGGCGCCGTAGCCATGGTAATCCGCCGGCGAGTTGGGATCCTGAGCATACAAGGGCGTGATCCAAATAGTGGTTGCCCCGAGCTGTTGAATGTAATCGAGGTGATTTTCGATTCCGTGCAGATCCCCGCCGTGGTAGGCTCGCGGTTTGCTGGGATCGAATGTGCCCGGCATGCTTTGGAGATGATCGTTCGACAGGTCGCCGTCGGAAAACCGGTCCGTCATGATGAGATACATCACGTCGGAAGAGTTGAAGCCGCGAAAGCCGTCCGTACCCGCATGGCGCGCGTCAAGCGCATACGGCACGCGAACTGATCCCGCTGCAGTCCGCACCAGCAGATTGAAGCGCTGGGGCGGAGCCGACGAAATGTCGAGCCAGACAAACAGCCAGTCTCCATTCGCGGACACGCGGGTTCGCTGTACCACAATTCCCTGCACACTTGTCCGAACGCGTGCAGCGGAAAGATTCCTTCCATGCAATAGCAGCATTGGATTGGGCATACCGCTCCACCAGTTGGGCGGATCGGTCTGCTCGATTACCGGCTTGGCGATCACCGCCGAATATTGTCGAGGCTTTTCTTGAGCATGGGTGGATCGCGGGTAAGCGAGCAGCAGCAACATCCAACAAAAAAGTAGGCGAGAAAGGCGTACCGTGGGTTCTGGCGGTATTCGACGCACAGCAGCATGCCGGCGCTTCCCTACCTCGAAACCCTGTCGAAATTCGTTCAATGACAGCGGTGCGCGCTGCTGACCCATCATGGTGTCGACACTCCTAAATTCGCTCTCGGTTTTGAAAAATTCGCGCATCTGATCGCTCCCTGAAAATTGTGCAAGGCAGGGTTCGTCATTCGACCGATCGAGAGAGAGGGCCCCGCACTAGTAGCAGTACGGGGCTGTGGGATTGCAAGAGTTTTCAGAACACGAAACGCGCCGCAAGTTGAATCTGTCGGTTGGTATAACTTTGGACGCTCGTGATTTTTCCAAACGTGCTCTGGTTGTAGGTGCTGCCCGGGTTCGTAAACTGCGGAGTATTGAACACATTAAATGCGTCGCCGTGCAGTTCCAGAGAGTAGCGATCGGTCACATGGATGTTTTTTTGCATGGAGAAGTTGACAACCTTCTGACCGGGCCCGAAAAGCTGGTTACGACGCGCGGTTCCGAAGCGTGTATAGACCTGGTTGCCATTCACGGTCTCGGTGGGAATATTGGCGACTGAAAACGAGGATGGATCGAACCAATAACCGCGGATGCCTTTCGGATATTTCACCGGCTCAACCTGGTCCGGCTCGTTGCCGGTAGCTGTGAGTCCCGTTGACAGGTCGAATGGCTGACCGCTCGCCAGCAGCGCGATCAGATTGGTTTGCCAGCCGCCGATCACCCAATCCATGGGCCGAGACACCTGCCCACCAAAGCGCTGGCCGCGACCGAATGGAAAGTAATAGACCGTAGAAAAGGTGAATACATTCCGCTCGTCCTGGGCTGAATTGCCATAGCTGGCGTTCGGATTGTAGAACAAGCAAAGCGTGCCGCAGTTGTCATCCATGGTGTGGGACCAGGTGTACGCCGCGGTCGTGATCAAGTTCGTGGCGCGATGCTGGTACTGAACCTGTAACCCGGTATAGTTCGCGGAGGCGTTGTAGGTCGCGTATGTAATGGTTCCCAGATTCGGGAAATATCTTTCTCCCGTCGCCAGTGGCGCTCCAGCGCCAAACTGGAACAGTGTGTAGTTATAGTAGCTGGGCATGTGATCGACCTTGTTCGCAACATAGGCAATATCGAACACATCGTGAGCAGCCAGTTGCTGTTCCAGCTGCAAATTCCATTCCTGCACATCGCTTTGCTTGTTGTTCCGATTCACAGCAATGGTGCTGAGACCAGCGGGCGGTGCTGCCGGATTGAAGTTCGGAAATCCGGGCTGCGGCAGCGGAGTGGTTTGATTTACAGAACTTACCTTACAGCTTGCATAGCTATCCGTCCCTACCTGTGACGTCTGGCCTGTGAAGGCAATACAGTAGCCGAGTCGCGCCTGATAGTCGACAGAGCCGCCGAATGGAGGTTGTTGTCCTAACTGATTGCTGATGCCCCCGTAGGTCGGGTAATAGTACATGCCGTACCCGCCGCGCAAAACGGTCCTGCCATTGCCATGGACATCGTAGGCAAAACCGAGACGCGGACTCCAGTAGTTGTAGTCCTGGTTCACAATGCTGCGGGAGACGCCATTCTGCCCCGCCAGCAGCACGTCGCCAGTGGCCACATCGAACGATGCCTGGCGATTATGTTCTTCATAGGGCCAGGTGATCATGTCCCAGCGCACGCCCAGATTGACGGTCAAGCGGCGGTTGACACGCCAGTCGTCCTGCGCGAACAAACCGTCTTCCTGACTGACGTTCGCGAAGAATCCATTTTGCGCGCCGATCGAATAGTTATCGACGAAGGAGGACAGCAGGTCCGAAACCTCGTACCCGGTAAAGTCCTGCCCGTTGCCCGAGAGGTTGAAGAAGCCTTTGCCTGCGATGGGGCGGAAATACTCCATCTGGCGGTGAATCAATGTGCCGCCGAACTTGAAGGAATGCTTGCCGTGCTCCCAGTTAAAGGTGTCTGTTCCCTCAATGTTGTTTTGCGGGACCGCATACAAGCCATAGTCGCCGGTGTATTCAATCTCATACCCGTTGCCGCCGATCAAAGCACCGCCGCTGGTTTCCAGACTGCGATTCGCGTTCACAATGCCGAGGTTTTTGGAAACTGGGACACCGTAGAAGGGCGGCTGATAGCCATAATCGTCGCGGTTGTAATTTGCGTGGAACTCGTTGACCGCGTTTGGTGTAAAGATGTGGGTATAGCCAAGATCGTACCCGCGCGCGTGACTGTAGCTGGAACCTGTTCCAAAGCCCGCCGGCAGTTTCTGGAATTCCGAGTTCTTTACCTGAACGGAATTGTCATAGCTGTAGCGGAAGAAAACCATATCCGTCGCGGTCGCGTTCCAATCCAGGCGGATATCGAAGTCGTTGTAGTTGGTGATCGCCGTCTCGAAGGTTTCGTAGTTGTCGTAGATGGTGTTGGCCAGCGTCGGCAACGGATAGGCGTTCAGATAGTTCACTGCCGCCGGGTTCAAGCGATTGGGTGGGATGACGTTCGGTTGGCCATTATAGGAAAACGGCTGGCATGTAATGGGGTCGAAAATTTCGCCGGTGCTTGGGGCGCCGTTTGGCTGGCATAGGTTGGAATGATTGAACGGATGTGGATTGAGATTCGGGTCCAGCACTTCCGACAGATCTCCGGTCCGCATCTTCGCCGTTGGAACCGTGACAAGATGGCCGCCAACAGGAGTGCGCTCGCGCCACGCCTGATAATCTCCAAACCCAAACAGCTTGTTCTTTACAATCGGCAGACCGACGTCGCCGCCAAACTGGTTGCGGTTGTAGGCGGGATTGGGGGTAAAGGATTCGCCCGGAAAGATATAGTAGGGATTGGAGTCGAAAACACCGCTGCGATAATACTCGAACGCAGATCCGTGGATTGAGTTGGTTCCAGATTTGATGGAACTAATGACAATTGCGCCGCCTGCGCGACCATATTGCGCCGGCGCCACACTGGTGTCTACCTTGAATTCCTGCGTGGCAAAGATAGGGGGAAAGAAAATCAGGGTGTTGACCAAATCGTCGTTGTTGTCCACACCGTCCAGGATGTAATTGTTGGCTGTGGGGGGGAGACCGTTGACGGCCAAGGAGGCGCTTCCACTCTCGTTATAGCGAAAGCTCTCCGCGTTGCCGGAGACCCCGCTATTGGGATTGCCATACTCGCCCTGGGTCACGCCCGGCGTCAAGAGTGCAAGGTTGGTAAAGTTTAGTCCGTTCAACGGCAGCTGGGTGATCTGCGGCCCCTGGATGGTTTCGCCCAACGTGGCATTGGTCGTGTTCAGCAGCGGCGCCGCGCTCGATACGTGTACGGTCGTCGTGACCGCTCCAGGCTGTAGCGTGAAGATGAGCGTTTGTACCTGAGTCACCGTAAGGGTGAAGGCCGTGGTCTGAGACTGAAATCCCGTGGCGTCGATCTTCGCCGTGTAGTTGCCGCGTGGCACGGCAAAAACGGTGAATTCACCCGTGGCATTGGCGGTCGCGTTGAACTTCAATCCATTGTCCCGATTTGTGATGGTGACGGTCGCGCCTGAAATGGCTGCCCCTGTGGGGTCTGTCACCGTTCCCACGACCCGTCCGGTATCCGACTGTGCAAAGGATCCCGGGCAGAGTCCCATTGTGATCAAAACGAGCAGGCCGAGGGTCCATAGCAGACTTCCTGCAAAGCGATGGGATGGTGACGATACTGCATTCCTACTCATAACGTGGTCTCCTAAATAGTTGCTGCTTTCTTTTGGCTTCGCCCCCCGATTCTGTTGGTTGCGGTTGGCGGTGGACATCTGCACTTCGATCTATGCCTGATTCTCCCTACGGCGGGGCGTTGTCGAATTCTTATGCATACAGTCGTTCGACTTCGGCGATGATACTTGGCCAAACGGTCTATTTAAACTCCAGTCCGAATATATCTATCAATGCACTGTTAATCGTTTCTCAATCAAATAGATATCATTTGATAAATCCCTTTATTTGAGCTTGTTACCGTGGAGTATCTTCTGTCTTCATCGGCTGAATGTCCCGTTGACTAGGGAGCGGACGGGGAGTAGAAACGAAAACGGACACCTGAAAACAACTGGATAGCAAACAGCGGTGTCCCCTCAGGAAGAGTCGCCACGTGGAACCCCTACATCACCCATCGCCGAGAATTCGCTTCGGTGTGTTCGAAGTCGATCTGCAATCGGAAGAACTCTATAGGGCCGGCATACGGGTCAAGATTCAGAATCAGCCCTTCAAGGTTCTTTCGCTTATGCTGGAGCGACCCGGCGAAATAATCTCCCGAGACGAGATGCAGCAGCGTCTTTGGGGGGGCGACCAGACCACCGTCGATTTTGACCACAGTCTGGGGACAGCGATGAATAAGCTACGCGAAGCCCTGGGGGATTCGGCGGACAATCCACGCTTCATCGAAACGATGGCGCGCCGCGGGTATCGCTTCATCGCTCCTATCCGCACCGATTCTGAGTCAACGACGCCACAGCCATCTCTGGCGGCGCCCTTAGCCGTGGAGACTCAAGTTTCTACACTCGAGGCGCCGCCCCCGGCGCGACAGCGTTGGAATCATTGGCCATTCTTGGCGCTGATGGCCGTAGTACTCCTTTTGACCGTGGGCGGATTGGTGGTCTGGTGGAGCGCCATGGCTTCCCCATTTCAGACCCCGCTCCGCATTTCTCAGGTCACCTATTCGGGAAGGGTTTTCCCCGGTGAGCCACTGCAGGAAAATCTGGGGGCAATGGCGACGGACGGCTCTCGCATTTATTTTCTGCAGATTGAAACCGGCCGCGAAGAATTGATGCAGGCACTGATCGCCGATGGCGAAACCAGTGTTCTGCCAGTCCCTTCAGAAATTGCGGCGCCATCGCTCGGCGACATTTCTCCAGACGGTTCCCAGCTGGTGGTGCGAAACTATCTGATTCCTGAAGCGGAGCAGCCCTTGTGGATTTTGCCGACGCTCGGCGGGACGGCTCGCAGCTTTTCCAACATCCAGGCCCACGATGCGACAGTGATGCCGGACGGCAAGCGAATTCTCTACGCCAACGGGACGGACCTTTTCATCGCGAATGAAGATGGGACGGGCTCCAACAAATTTGCAGCTCTGCCAGGGCGTGCATTCTGGCTGCGCTGGTCCCCTGAGGGATCTGAATTGCGGTTCACCCTGATCAATTCTATAAATCACAGCACGTCGTTATGGGAGATTGGGGCGGATGGCAAAAATCTGCGACCGTTGTTTCCGGGCTGGAGCCATCCGTCCTCAGAGTGCTGTGGCTCGTGGACGGCAGACGGGAAATACTTTGTGTTCCAGTCTGCGCACAATGGTCTGAATAATATCTGGGTGCTGGCGAAGCCGTCGTGGTTTTCGTTCGGAGAGGCGAAACCGATCCAGATCACAAATGGGCCGCTCAGCTATCAAGCGCCCATCACCGCGAATACAGGACACCGGCTGTTTTTTATCGGCAGGGATTCCCGCTCCATGTTGCTGAAATTCGATGCAAAGGCAAAACAATTTGTGCCCTACGGAAAAATGTTGGGCTCAGCGCAACTAGTCGCGTTTTCACCGGATGGCGCCTCCGTCGCATGGATCAATCCGGAAGACAGTTCCTTGTGGTCCAGCCGCGCTGACGGCAGCCAGCGCCTGCAATTGACAAGCAGTCCCATGGAAGTCTTCATGATGCATTGGTCGCCAGATGGAAAGAGTATCGTCCTGATGGCTCGGGAGCCGGGCAAAGTGTGGCGCATTTATACCATGGACTCGCAGGGCGGAGACCTCGCGCCGGTGCTGCACGAGGCAAGAAACGAGGCCGACCCGAGCTGGTCTGCAGACGGCACTTCGATCGCGTTCGGACGACTCCCGGAATTGATGGCGGAAAAATCTCTGCCCAAGTCGATCTATATTCTCAATCTGAAAACCAAGCAGATGACAACCCTGCCGAATTCAGAGGGATTGTTCAGCCCGCGCTGGTCTCCCGATGGCCGCTACATTGTCGCGATGACGCTGGATCAAAGCAAGCTGATGCTCTACGACGTTGCCGCCAAATCATGGAAGACCCTGATCGATCGTCCGGCGCACGATCCCGTCTGGTCGCATGATAGCCATTGGATCTATTTCGATGACTTTGTGGCCAAGGATCAGCCGGTGTATCGGGTTTCCGTGCCCGGTGGGCAACTGGAACAAGTTGCGGGACTGGAAAGCGTGCAGCCTCCGGACGCGCTCGATTTTCGCTTTGCCGGCCTGACCCCGCAGGACGTTCCGCTGGTGAACGCACGCATTTCCTCTGCAAACATCTATTCGATGAACCTGGATGAAAAGTAAGGCGAGCCTACGACGTAAGACAAGATCATAAAGCAAGCTGAATATCGAAAAGTAAGACGACAGCAAAGTGTGAGTCAAACACTTGCTCAACCCACCCCGCAGGACAAAATCAGGAGGCGACCCACTCCGCACCGCCGAAAGAATGACTCGACGATGCAATTCGCGCGGACTTTTTTTATTTCATCGGTAGAATCCGAAATGCCCTCGCCACGCACGCCTGCCGCGTCCAGACCGGCTTGGCCACCCTCCGTGATACTGCCAAAAGTATGCATTGTCACAGCGGAATTGGAATTCCTCGACGATCTGACTGCTGAACTGAGCCCTTGGTTCGAACTGGTCACACGCGACAGCTATGACGATTTGGCGCGATGGACACGCGAGGCCAGGGTCGCCGGCCTACTGCTCGACATCGATACGCAAGGAGAAGACCCCCACGGCGGTCTGGCGATGCTGGATGAGTTA
>JAJYSL010000233.1 GCA_021793595.1 Acidobacteriota bacterium | reverse complement strand
ATGCTTGTTGTGTTTCGCTCAATCGAGTGCCTTGGCCGATAAATTATGAACGCGAGTCGTTCCTGACGCAGGTACAGGTATTGGATGACCTCGCTGAAATGATGTGTCATCGATCATAAAATTGGGCAAGCGCAAGCCCGGGATCTCAAAATGCTTTTCCAACACCAGCAGTCCTATCCCAAGAATTCCGGCCTCCTCTCCAATCGTCCCAAACCTTAGAGGCATATCTGCCGAGGAGCTTGTGAGGGCATGTCCTCGAACGACTCGAGATATTTCTTCAAGAAGAATGTTGCCGCCCGGTTCAAGATTCCTGTCGAATACAACAACCGCAGGATTGAACAGATTGACTACATTCGCAACGGCGATACCAATATCCCGCGCCAGTTCAAAGACAATATTCCCGCACATCTTATCGCCTGCCTTTGCGGCTTCGAGAACCAGCCGGGCCGTAACCTTAGCGGGGTCGTCGTTGGCCAGAGACAAGACTTGCGATCCCGCCCCTTCGGCAAGAGCCTTGGAGACTCGCGCCTCAATGGCTGAGGTGCCGGCGGTAGCTTCCAGGCAGCCAACGGTGCCACACTTACACGACGGGCCATCTTCTGAGATGCGGGTGTGTCCAATTTCACCGGCGCCGCAATTCCGTCCATAAAGCAACCTGCCGTCAACGATCATGCCGGCGCCAATGCCAGCTCCATAATCGAAGTAAACTAGATTTTCTTCCATGCCGCCTGCGCCCAACATTCTCTCGGCTACGGTTTTTGCACGCGTTTTACTTTCAACGACTACTTGGACCTTGAATTCCTCTTCAAATATTTTCCGCAGCGGAACATCGTTCCAAAAATCGATTGTCGTCGAGGTAATAGTTACACCTTTGCGACTGTCTATAAGACCAGGATCGGCAATGCCAATTCCAACCAAAAGGGACGCATCCACGCCAGCTTCCTGAATGACTCGAGTTACCGCCGATTTAAGCTGCTGAATCAGTCCATTGCGACTCCCACTGAGGTCTATAGGCACGGAAACAATATGCTTGATTTCTGGATGGAGGTTCATCACGCCTGCAATCACGGTTTTGTCGTCGAACTCGATGCCGACGATGAACCTATGCTCATCATTCAGTTTTAGTAAAATCTGTTTCCGTCCCAAAGGGTTGTTCGAACGTCCAACCTCCACCAACCTGCCTTCCTGCAAAAGCTCACGCGTAATCATGGAAATGGTGGTTCGACGCAGGTTCGTCAGTTTATAGATATCTACTCTGGAAATTGGCCCAAATCGACGAACCGAGGCCTCAATTACCTGCTTGTCGCGCTCTCTCTTTGTAGTTACCTGTTTCATAAACGCTTCCTCAGCTTTCAGTAGGAGTCTCTGCAAATATATCCCATAAGAAAGCTAAAAATTGCACCGTACCTTTGGGCCGAATGGCAAGAATCAAACCGATCCGACGATGGATTGGAAGGTTGGCAGGGGGCTACCCTGGTGGTAGTTGTCAGAAAATGATTGCAGGCGAGCTTGCAGGTTGCGCCAGAATTCATACTCGGCATTCCAGCGCCCCAACGCAGTTCCCAGTCGATAGGGCTTGTACTGAGCCAACCAGGCTTGCTTATATTCAGGCTGCATACCCGTAATTCCATCCATTAAGTCCGCAAGCTTGCTATGCATCTGGGATGCTACATCCGGAAGAAAATCATCATTGAGAGTTTCAAGAGTAGGGTACTGACCGAGCGCCTGCCATTCCTTGACGATTGCCACGCTGTAGAGGAATTTCATGCCGGCATAGTCGAGCAGCTTGCCTTCGAGTAGAAGTTCATCGAGTCGATCAGGATCCTTGAGGAAGGATTGCGCGCGATACAAATGTTCCATGGCCTCTTCCGACAAAATGCGGCTTTGCCGAAGATCATCTTGATGCCCACCGGAGCGCTTCAGAACAGAAGGAACGAATGGATCCTTCCACAGTTGATTCATGGTGTCATGACCAATCGCGCGCTGCAGAAGAATTTCACTTGCCGCCAGCTTGGTTAATGCTGTCGAAATTTCGGAGGCTGCTTGCGGAGGGTACATTCGATCCGCATAGCTGGAGAAGAAGTTTTTGCGAACCACCGGCGTCGATTGCCAGGCGGCTGCGGCCCCATAGGCCAGACCGGGCCAGGAGGGCCGCATCAACATCTGGTTGTCATCCGTCCAGATCGTATTGATCGTGCCCATGGTGCCAGCTTTTTTTCCCGCTGCCAGAAAGGTATCGATGTTAGCAAAGGTCATGTCGTAGTCCGGATAGATTTCATCCCAGCTATTCACGCCCGTGGTGACCATAAGTGGAATGTGATATTGCACCAAGGGGCCCAGCCAGTGCTTGTATTTCGGATCTGGATTGGCGTCGTAATTCCAGGGGAGGGCAATGGTGCCGGGAGGCAATTTGGCGACGATGCCGGGATACTTCACCATAATGTCTGCCCACGCCATTACTGTCTTTCCATGTCGCTGAAAAAGTCGGCTTACGCTTCCCATCTGTTCGATAAAAAGATCCACGGCAGTGGTGCCTTTTCCTTGCAGCTGCGCCGCTTTCTGAATTTGCCATGTCTCATCAAAACCAATGTTGACGAAGGGGCTGGGAAACAAATCGCATATTTGGTTAGCCCAATCCGTAATCAACTTCATGACGCGTGGGTCCCGCGGGTTAAATTCCCCTCCGTGCGGAAAGTCTGCCAGGGAAGAGTATTTTTCTATGCGGAACAAATCATGCAGATGCCCATATAACTCGAGGCTGGGGATAACATCGATGTGACGCTGTCGTGCATAGGCGACAATACTTCGAATTTGATTTTTGGAAAAGCGAGCTCCCGGATTGAGCAGGGGATAGCCGGTAAGCTCAATGCTGGATTCGCTGTAAAAATAATATTGATTGATTTTCCATCGCGAGAGGAAGTCGATCTGCCGTTTGACCTCCTCCTCCGTGGGTAGTGGACCCTCACTCATGTCCACCAGGACGCCCCGGTATGCCAATGCCGGCCAGTCTTTAATCCTAACTTCAGGAAGGGTGCCGTCAGAGTTTGCCAGTTGACAAACGGTCTGCACGCCATAGAACAAGCCAGCCGACGATTTTGCCTTGATCTCGCCGCCCTGCCCGGTAATCACAATGGAATATGCTTCCCGAGAATCTGGACCAGGTTTTTCTCCCGGCTTCGGCAAAGCGTCGACCGCGCCAGTCCGATCCAGCGTTATATTCGGCGCTGACGCCTGGTCATTCTCGACCGAGATCGGCTGTCCGCTTTTTGCGGCAAGACAGGATGCCAATCGCATCGCTGCATAATGGTCTTCCGGCGCAGGGTCGGATAAGAGTCTGACTTTCAAGTTTTTCAAGGATATGCTGCCAGTGCCGTACACAATATGCTGCGGTCTGGGAAGAAGGACGCGAGGCTGCGCGTAAGCAGCGGAGATTCCAAATGAGAATAGAACTATTAGGCAGGAGCCAATCGTCTTCACTCTTTTCCTTCTCCGTGAAAATTCCGAATGCACTCGGGAGGATCCTCCACCGCAGCTTTTACATCCGAAAATCATGCAAGTACCTTGAGGTTTGAGGCTCAGGCCGCTATATATATAACATAATAGAACTTTATGTGAAATACTAAACTAATAATCTAGAGAATTACTTTAACTTAATATCTCTATAGAGACTATATTCTTGACGATGAGAGGGTTCTTTTGTATGGTAAATAAGGTTGGAGGAGCAACCTTATAGCGGGAGCGAAATCGCGCAAATATTACCAAACTTTGTCGTCGGAAATATCCTTAGTGCTGGAAAAAGTCGTGGGGTGAATTGCGGCATGTGCCGTCAAGAACCCCCGAAGAAACGTAGCTCAGCGTCAAGGCGGCAGTCGGGTGCTTGCCATCTCGTTTTGTTTCCGTTCACCGAGGTTGACTCATTTGTTGCATAGTGCTGACGAGAAAAAAAGGAACAATGAAATCATCTGAATACTTCCATGCATTGAGAGAAATACTAACGCGTATCGAGTCGGAACAGGCAGATGCCATTCATCGTGCGGGTGGCATGGTAGCTGCGGCCATCGCAGGCGGAGGCATTGTGCACTCGTTTGGCAGCGGCCATTCCCACATGATTTCAGAGGAAGTCTTCTATAGGGCAGGAGGTTTTGCGCCTGTCAGCGCGATCCTGGATCCGCGTTTGCTGTTTCTGGATGGAGCGCCGGAGAGTACCAGTGCTGAGAGAGAATCCGGCTATGCCCAGAAACTGCTCTCGCAGCAGAACTTCTGTCCGGAGGATGCTGCCATCATCATATCCAATTCCGGACGCAACGCTGTGCCGATCGAAATGGCGCTGGGAATGAAAGCGCGCGGCATAAAAAAACTAATTGCCATCACAAACCTTGCGCAATCGACCCAATCCACATCCCGTCATGCTTCCGGAAAACGTCTGTTTGAGTTGGTCGATTTAGTGATCGACAACTGCGTCCCTGAAGGGGACGCCGCATTGGAAATACCGGGGAGCTCTCAAAAGATAGGTCCTACGTCCACGGTTGCGGGTGCGGCGATTATCAATGCCATCATGATTGAAGCCGCTGCGGATCTGCAACAACGGGGCCTTACGATCCCCGTGTTTCCCAGTGTCAATATGGAATCGTCAACGGGGCAGAGCCTCGAAGCCGTGCTCGCCGAGTGGGCGCCGCGCATTCCTCTTTTCCGAGCTTCCTCACAGGCTGTCAAGGAAGATTAAATGTTACTCAATCGGGATGTCCGCCACATGCGTGGATTGTTTCTTTGCCTTGTTCTCGGGGTCAGCCTGCCTGGATTCTGTGCGCAGCCATCGATGGCGAAAAGTAGCTCGCCGATCAAGTATTTGCAAATTGTGTGCCGCCAATATTCTTTGCACGATTCTGGAGTCCCGCGCGCCATTCGCACTGCCCTGGATCGACCGGTTTCGCAGACATGGAAGGATGCCGACGGCGAGGTTTGGCAGGCCACGCAGCATGGGCTGGTGGAAATCGACCCCACAAATCAGCATGAAAAGCTCCTGACCGGAAAAGACGGGCTACCTATACTTTCCGTAACCGGGATTGCCGGGGGACCGAACGGATGGCTTTGGATGACCACCGATCAAGGCGCAATTCTCATGATTCCGCATGCGCCTCCCAGTCAACGGTGGTTCTACTTTTGGGGGAAGCGCTATCTCGGCGACAACCGGGTGCTACAGATTGTCCCCGGAAAGAACGAAGCGTGGATTCGTACCGCAACGGGGATTTCCTTGATTGCATTCCAGCCCTACACGCTGGAGAAAAAAAGCGAAGTATTCCTGAGCAGAATACGGAAGCGTTACGGCTATGTGGCCGGATGGGATTTGCTTATTCCCGGTGATCCCGCCTCGTTTCGGATGGAGTCGACCGATAACGATGGTCTATGGACTTCCATTTTTGTGACCGCCGAATCGTTTCGCTACGCGACCACACATTCGCCGCAGGCTCTGCAGAATGCGCGTACATCGCTGGCAGCGATGCTGCGGCTGGTTTCCATCACAGGCATTCCCGGATTTCCCGCGCGCTCTTTGATTCATCGCGGGGACTATCTTGCTCCTGGCGGGGAATGGCACTGGACTGCGGACGGGCAATGGAAGGTGAAGGGAGACACCAGCTCTGACGAATTAGTAGGCCATTTTTATGCCTATTGGGTCGCTTATCGCCTGCTGCCGGACAACGGCGACCGCGCCGCAATCCGGTCGGCTGTCTCCAGCATTGCCGGTGGATTGATCGAACACCATTGGCAACTGATCGGATATGGGGGGAAGGTCACCACTTGGGGTCGATACGGTCCTGAGTATTTGAAGACGTTGGTGCCGAGGGAAAGAGCGCTGGATTCGCTGGAAATTCTTTCTCATTTGCGTGTGGCTTATGCAATCACCGGGAATCGAAAATTTCTGAATGCGTACCGCCGCTTAGATAAGTTGGGCTATGTACACAACGTTCTTGCCATTGGAGACAGCTCGGATCCGAGCGATATCAACTACTCTGATGAGGAACTGGCCTTTCTGTCGTTTTATCCGCTGATGAATGCTGAAAATAATCCCGCACTGCTGCAACAGTATCGCACCGCACTCACCAGTCTCTGGCGGCGCGTGCGTACAGAACAGAATCCGCTATGGAATTTTATTTATGCGGAAGGGACCAAAGTGCCATCGTACGATTGCGCGATATCCGAGGAATCGCTGGAGCGAATCCCTCTGAGCACTATTGACTGGACCGTCAAGAACTCGCAGCGCGACGACCTTGCGCGCGTCAATTACTCGGGACGATTCGGAGAAAGTCAGGCAACCCAGGCGATTCCGCCGAACGAGCGCCGCGTGTCGAAATGGAATGCCAATCCGTTCCAACTGGACGGCGGCGGTGGCGGACGAAGCGAAGACGACGGATCCTTTTTTCTGCTTCCTTACTGGTTTGGCCGGTACTATCACCTGATTCCTTGTGGGCGATAACGGGGACGCGGGCAGCCGCTGCACGTCAAGCAGATGGATTCATCGAGAAGTCATTCGGAAGTCTGCCGCGCCTTCAGTCTCCTGTGTTGCGGGATCATTGACAGCGAAAAGCACAGTGACCACAGCGAGCTCCGTGTGCAATCTGCAAGGCTGCCCAAATCTTCGCTGCATGCGTACAGAATTCAGCAAAGGCAACCAATAAGCGCGATTCCTTGATTTAATGATTGGAGCGAATTACTCTAACCGCGAATGACTATTTTGGTTCCTCCAACTTCGACTCAGCTACCTGCTGCAGAATGGAACCCGAGTCCCGTCGGCAATACTTGTGCGCGTAGTTCCGC
>JAJYSL010000232.1 GCA_021793595.1 Acidobacteriota bacterium | reverse complement strand
ATTATTCGCCATCATCACGCTAATCAATCGCGTATTCGGGCGAAGCGCGCGCCGCACATCGCCGGGATCGACAACTCCATTTCCATCGACCGGAAGAAAAGTTACTTCCCGACCGCACTTCGCCAACTGCTCTGCCGCGTGCAGCACTGCGTGGTGCTCAATGCTGGTGGTGATAATGTGATCTCCATGTTTCGTCGCACCGAATAGGGCCAGATTGTCGCTCTCCGTCCCGCCGCTGGTAAACACGATCTCCGCCGGACGGCAATGCAGCAGTGCAGCGACGCGGACCCGCGCCTGTTCCACCGCTCCGCGCGCCTGTTGCCCGTAGAAGTGAACCGAGCTCGCGTTGCCGAAACGTTCCAGCAGGTAAGGTCGCATCGCCTCAAAAACTTCCGGCAGCAACGGAGTGGTCGCGTTAGCGTCCATGTAGACGCGGCGCATCATGAAAAATTCCCCCATCTTCATTGTACGGGGATCCAGCCGTCCCGATTACGGCAGAAACTGCGCAACTTTTTCTCTTTGCGGCGGTGGAGTAAGCCAACTCACCACGAACAGGCTGATCACCGATGCCAGCAAAGCAGGAAAAATTGCATCTCTCTGGGCAATGGCCGCTGGCAAGCTATGGCGGACAAAATCCGTGTCCCAAATGACCGTAATAAATGTCCCCGCCGCGATGCAGCCAACTGCACCGTACGAGTTAATGCGCCGCGAGTAAAACGCCGCCAGGATCACCGGCGTGAGTGCGGCGGAATAAATGGTATACGCATAAAGCGCTTTTTCCAGGATGGACACCGTGTACGCCCCTTGGATCAGCGCCCATATACCTAGGCCCACCACCACCAGCCTTGAAACCAGCAGGATGCGCCGATTGCTGGCGCCCGGATACATATATCGAAGAAACACATCATTGACCAGATTCGTTGCCGGAGAAAATAAGTAATTGTTTGCCGTGGAAATGACCTTCGCGAAGATAGCCCCCAGCAGCAATGCCCCCAACACCGCAGGTAATCCGTGACGAGCCGTATACGCGATAATCTCCCGCGGACGCCGGCTGACTTCGCCACTGCTATAGAGTGCCGATCCGATAACCGCGATAGCAACAATGATTGTTTCCAGAATCACTGTGCCCGCCACCCAGCCGATCACTGCGACTCGTGCATCGCCCTCTGACTTCGCAGAAAAAAATTTCTGATACATCGCTTGATTGCCCAGCATCAACAGCATGGTGGGCAGGAAGAACTCCATCGCACGTGCGAAGGAAATGGCGCCCAATACTTGAAAATGAGTCGCAGGCAATGCTGCGTGTAAGCCGGCAAATCCGTCCACCTGCCGCATCAAAATCGGTAGCGCGACGAAGAGCGCTACCGTGACAAGCAAGCCGATCGCAACATCCATGTAGGCGACCGAGGCCATGCCGGCCAACGCCGTGAAAGCGATGACGAACGCCGCGATAATGTACATGCCTGTCGTGCTGGTAATCGCGTCCGGAAAAATCAGATGCAGGATGTCTCCACCGCCCCGCAGTTGGTAGCTGGCAATCGCCGTATATGCGAATAAGATGGCAATCACACCCAGCACACGCGCTGTCTGGTTGTAGCGTGCCTCGAGCAGGTCAGGAATTGTATACTGGGCTAATTTTCTGGCTCGCGGAGCTATGAAGTAAATCAGGAAAAGGCCGGCCCAACCACCTGCCGGCTGCCACAGTGCCGCAAAACCGTTGCGATACGCATTTTCCGCCCCAGCAAAGAGTGACCCGGCACCAATCCACGAAGAAAGTAGCGTGAAAACCAGCACAAAGGCAGGCAGGGAACGGCCCGCCAAAAGGTAGTCTGCTTTTGTCCTGACGCCGCGGAGCTGCGAAATCGAGACAGCCAGCAAAGTAACAACAACGATGCCTAGGACAACGGCATAGGGCGATGGCATGGGCGCGAATCCGAAGAGAAAGGATGAACCCGTTCAGTTTACTGAATGCTCAAAAGATTGACACACTTTCGACTTAACCACCCTCAGAATCGCGCGCAGCACCACCCAGTAGAATGCATTCAATCACTGATGCGATTTGACCGCTCTTCTGCTGAGAAATCAGCACCCGCTTATCGCGCGAATGCTCGCCACCGAGAATGACCACAGCAGTCCGCGGAACGGAGAAAATCTCTGCAAGAAACCTCAGCATCTCTGCATTCGCGCGCCCCTCGATCGCTGGGGAAGCAACTGCAATCTTTAATCTGTTTCCCAGAACGCCCAGAATAGCCGTACGCTTTGCGCGCGCTTGCACATGCACATCTAAGACGGCGCCCTGTCGTGTGTCAAGCACGCGGACGGAAAATTCAGGCGTCACCTGGCGGACCTTGAGCCAAAGATTGCCGTGCCGACCCGCACCAATGTGGCGCCTTCTTCAATCGCAACCTCAAAGTCGTGGGACATGCCCATGGAAAGCTCATCGAAATTGAGCGCCGGATAGCGTTGAGCAAGAGAATCCCGCAGCACACACAATTCGCGAAAATAGGGGCGCGTCACTTCCAAATCTTCTGAAAATGGTGGCACCGTCATGATTCCTCGAACTTCCAGATGACCCAACTCGTGCATTCGTTCAAGTAGTTGGGGCATCTCAGGGGTACCAGGCGTCACACCGTGTTTTGAGGGTTCCTTACTAAGCTTGATCCCAATCAAGACAGGCAATCGCTTCCCGGCCGTCCTCGCTGCCTGATCGAGCCGTTCTGCCAGATGCACCGAATCCACCGTGTCAACAGAGTCGAAGATCCGCGCAGCGCGCGCAGCCTTGTTCGACTGCAACGGACCGATGCAATGCAGTCTAGCCGGCTTCGAACCTTCAAATAAACCTTCCGCTAGCAGAGCGGGTCTTTTCTCCGCGAATTCCTGTACTCGATTTTCCCCAAACATGCGGATGCCGCAGGCGAAGGCCTCCACGATCAATTCGGGGGGATGCGTCTTTGTCACAGCCATGAGTTGCACGCTTGCACGGTCCCGACCCGCACGTCGACATGCCAATGCCATATGCTCCTCGACCCGCGCGATGTTGTCCGCAATCGACATGGAAATCGATCAACGCCCGTGTTCTTCCAGGTATTTTTCTACCTCGAGTGCAGCCATGCAGCCGCTTCCGGCTGCGGTAATAGCTTGACGATAGCGTCGATCTTGTACATCGCCGCATGCGAAAACACCGGCAACGCGAGTGAATACATAGTCGTGCGTACGGATATACCCATCGTCATCGAGATCGATCTGACCCGTGAACATTTTCGCGTTGGGAATATGGCCGATGGCAAGGAACATCGCGCTTACCGGCAGAATGAAACTCTCCTGGGTTGCCATGTTGCGCAAGCGAAGCCCGGAGACATCTTTCTGGTCCACCCCCAGCACCTCTTCTACTACGGTGTTGGTGAGGAAGTTGACCTTTTCATGGCCGATGGCACGGTCAAGCATGATTTTCGAAGCACGAAATTGTTCGCGCCGGTGGATAATCGTCACTTTCGTCGCGAACCTGGTCAGGAAAAGCGCCTCTTCCATAGCCGAATCACCACCGCCAATCACGGCTACATCCTTGCCGGAAAAGAAGAATCCGTCGCAGGTCGCGCAGCTTGTAACTCCATGACCAATCAGAGCCTGCTCGCTCGGCAGCCCCAGCCAGCGCGCTGATGCCCCGCTGGCGATAATCAAAGTGCGAGCATGCAACACCTCTTTGCCGACGTGGAGCCGAAATGGGTGCTTCGATAAATCGACGCTACTTAAGTGACCCAGACGAAAGTCTGCTCCGAAACGCGACGCCTGCATCCGCATATTCTCAATCAACTGCGGGCCCTGAATGCCCTCCGGCCAGCCTGGAAAATTTTCGACTAACGTCGTAATAGAAAGCTGGCCTCCCGGCTCATGCCCTTCAAGGACAAGGGGTTTCAGGTTGGCACGAGCCGCGTAGATGGCAGCAGTCAGGCCGGCGCATCCAGTTCCGATAATGATGGTGTCGCGAATTTCATCTGTCATAGTGTTTTGTTGAAGTAGTTTTCTGATTCAGGGGCTCGCCGCAGGTACGGACTGAGACCGCTTCTAGTGTATCGGGAGTAGATGCGGCCAGCATGCCGAAAGACCCAACTCGAGACTTTTGCTCTGCTTTAACCGACTAGGAGCATTTGCTTCCTGGATTCGTGAATTTCTACACGATCAGGATGCATCCAAAGGATGGCATTGCAGGCGCATCCTAATCTACAGCATCATGAGGTTCCGGCTGTCGTCTGCAGTCCGCACGAAGAAAGGAATTCTGGTCATGACGATGCAGAAAGAAAAAAAGGCCCGTAGACGCCAAATCGTCATCGCCGGCGGAGGCTTCGCGGGAATTCAGGCCGCTATGCATCTTGCCGGTAAACCCGTGGATGTAATGCTCATCGATCGACGTAATCACCATACCTTTCAGCCACTGCTGTATCAGGTCGCGTTGGCGGCGCTCTCTCCGGGAGACATTGCCCAGCCCATCCGCAGCCTGTTTCGCAACCAGCGCAACGTGGACGTGCTGATGGATGAGGTGGTCGGTATCGATCCATCCGCGAGGATGGTGCATCTCCGTAGCTCCGCCGATATGGAATATGACTATCTGATTCTGGCGACTGGGGCCACACATTCCTATTTTGGCCATGACGAGTGGGAACCGAATGCACCCGGTCTCAAGACTGTGGAGGATGCGATTGAGATCCGTCGCCGCATCCTACTTGCGTTTGAACTGGCGGAACGCCAGGCACTGGAACACGGCTCGCACCCACCGCTGAATTTTGTCATAGTCGGGGGTGGCCCGACTGGCGTGGAGCTGGCTGGGGCGATTTCCGACATCTCTCGCCTCTACATGCGCGCCGATTTTCGACACATTGACCCTTCCAAGGCTCATATCATTCTTATCGAAGGATCTCCCAGAATTCTGGCCAGTTATCCCGAAGACCTCTCGCGCAAAGCCACCCAACAACTGAAGCATCTTGGAGTAGAGGTCAGAACGAACACCAACGTCACCGATATCCAGCCAGGATACGCTGTGGCAAATGGGGAACGCATCGAATCCGTGGTGACCTTATGGGCAGCTGGAGTTCAGGCTTCACCGCTTGGCAAAATGCTGGGCGCGGAAATGGACAAGCGAGGAGCGATCCTTGTCGACGATTATCTCAACCCCGCACGTCATCCCGAGATTTTTGTGTGCGGCGACCTTGCCCACGTCGTTGAAAACGGCAGACGAATCCCCGGGGTCGCACAGCCTGCCATGCAGATGGGCGTGCACGCTGCCAAAGAGATAATCGACGACTTGGTGGGCAAGCCGAGGACAAAATTCCACTATTTTGACAAGGGCGACATGGCCACGATCGGACGCCACAGCGCTGTGGCAGATATGAAATGGCCTTTCCATGCACACATCAGTGGCCTGCCTGCGTGGATGGCCTGGCTGACTGTTCACATCTATTTCCTCATCGGTTTTCGTAACCGCGCCGTCGTCATGCTGCAATGGATTTGGATGTATTTTGCGCTTTCCGTTGGACCGCGTCTGATCACAGGAAGTCAGAAATTGCCTGGGTGGGGCGAGTTGGTGGGAACCGAGCCGCCTCCCAGCGAGGCACGTCTGGATTCAAATTCCTCCGGAGCGGTCGAAGCCCCAGCGAAATAATCAAGGAATCGAACGGCCGGGAGCCTTACTTTGAGGTGTTCTGGTGCTTCGAATCGATGCCGCAACGTTGTAATCGGAAAATTTAACCGGAGTTCTCTGGATTCCAGAACTGGATAGGAAATTCCGAAGAATGTTCCAACCTACCAGTCCTGAGCAGGCAATTGAAGAGCTTCGTAGTTTTTTCCAGTTAGCACGCAAAGCGCTTCGACGACCAGTTCATGATCGAGGCGCTGAGCCAAGCCGGAAACCGTGGCGGAACCAATGCAGCCCGCGTTCTCAACGCGGATTGGAAAACTACCTCCATCCGCCGCATACTCCGCGGCTGCCAATCCGTGCCGGGTGAAGAGGTCTGTGCCTTGCAACTTCAGCTTCAGCCCCATTGCGTAGGAACTGATGTGAAACATGGCAACAACCTTTCCTTTTCGGCGTATCCAATAGGGATTGCTTGGCGATGTACCCTCCAGAGCGCAATAGAACAGTGGCTCATCAAAAAGGCGGACTTCGATGACGATGGAATAGTGACGAGCCACACCCAGATCGCGAAGAGTTGTGCCCAGCCGCCACGCCGTTTCCCGGTCGAAACTCGGAAGGACAAGCTCCTTCTCCTGTAGTTGGAGCCTGGCGATGTCATTCTGCATTGACACAGATCTAGTCCCTCCTTCGTTTAGGGCTCCATGCGGAAAATTATGCGGAGACGGTTTCCGCAGTTTTTATCTGAACTGCAGTCAGCCAATTGAATCGATCCGGACGCTTCCCGGAAGCAATACCAAAGTATTCAGCCGCTAATTGCCTCGTGACAGGTCCTGCAACGCCATCCTTAACCAACACGCGATCGATCGAACGAACTGGTGTAACCTCCGCTGCCGTGCCGCTGAAAAAAACTTCATCGGCAATATAGAGAAGCTCCCGCGGAATCGGTTGCTCAACGACAGGAATTCCCATTTCCCGCGCCAGCGTAAGGATGGAAGCCCGGGTGATGCCGGCGAGTACCGAACTACCCAGATATGACGTGAGAAGCTGGCCCTTGTGCACAAGAAAAAGATTTTCCCCAGATCCCTCCGACACCAAGCCATTGACATCCAGCGCGACGCCCTCGTCGTATCCGTTCGTCTTCGCCTCCATGTGAATCAGCTGCGAGTTCATGTAATTTGCGCCAGCCTT
>JAJYSL010000231.1 GCA_021793595.1 Acidobacteriota bacterium | reverse complement strand
ATCTGGTCTCGCATGAACGACAGATACTCCGCGCAGGTCACTAGATGCGCAGCGACGCGAAACGGCGCAAGAAAAACGGGATGGCGTGACAGCTCATTGTCGAAGGCGAAACCTTCGCCAGAGTGGCCAATCTCAATGAGACCGCCTTCGCAGGAGAACCACTGGCGCGACACGGTACTCGCTGGCTGCGATGGCAGAGGCCGCTCCGTATAGGCAGGCTGCAAAGGATTCGACCAGAAAGCGTGCTTGATGTCGGTGGCGATCAGTTCCTGATGTTGCTGTTCGTGGTGCATTCCCAGTTCGATGCACGCGCACACCTCCGACGATGCCCCAGTCTCCAGCAATCGTTCAATAGCTTCTTCTATATAAAGACGGTACGCAAGCACTTGATCCAGCGACGGTCGAGAGAAGGATGCACGCAGGCGCTTTTCCGGATGATCGCCAAGCGACTTGTAATAGCTGTTGAAGAGCCAGGAAAAATCGGGATTGTAAGCCTGATAACCCGCGAGATATTTCGTCAGAACAAACGTCTCAAAAAACCATGTGGTATGCGCCAGATGCCACTTCACCGGACTGGCTTCCGGACAGGACTGCACCATCTGGTCTTCTGCCGTCAGCCGGGTAGTTAGACCGGTGGTAGTGGCGCGGACCGCTTGAAAGCGGTGGATCAGCGAGATTTTCTCTGCTTTAATGGGTAAAACTTCGATACCTGCCACAGGACGCTCCAGAAAACGTATTAGAAGCTAGGATGCACGCTGAGCAGTCGCGCGAGTGTATATGCTGCGCCTGCAGCAAGTCCCCCAATAAGGACCGTCTGGAGCGCGGACTTCCAGGTGCCTCCACCGGTGAGACGGCCTTTGATCGCTCCAAAAATAAAAAGCGCAGCCAGTGTTATCGCTACTGAGGCGTGCAGGGCGGACGCCTCCTGCTGCATCAGCATGTAGGGAAGGAGCGGAATGAATCCACCAGCAATGTAAGAAAACGCGATGATGGACGCGCTCTGACGGGCGCGGAAGCTGGCTGGCTTTTCCAAGCCGAGTTCAAATCGCATCATGAAGTCTACCCATGCTGGAGGATTGCGTTTGAGCGCAGTCAAAACAGAGTCACTCTCATCGCGAGTGACGCCGTATTCTTCAAAAATCGCGTAGATTTCCTCTTCTTCGTCGCGCGTTCGCTCAACAATTTCTTTTTCTTCCCGCTTGCGCTCACTGGCGTAATGCTCCACATCGCCGCGAGCGGCCAGGTAGCCGCCCAGGCCCATTGCGATGGATCCAGCAGCAATTTCAGCAAGACCAGCCAGCACCACAATATGCGTGGAGCCGACTGCGCCAGACAGTCCAGCGGCAAGGGCGAAGGGCACAGTAAGGCCGTCGGACATGCCAATTACGACGTCTCGTACCAACTCGGTGGACTCGAAATGAGATTCTACGTGGTCTGAATTCGGTAAATAGTGCATCGGGCGCAGTGTATCGCACCTTCTTGAATTTTCGATCTCAAAAATTAAGCAGAGCGGACAATCGTTTTAAATCTGTCCATTTTCATCATCAAAACACACGCCTTTGTCTGCGTCTTAACCTCTTGTTCCTGCGTCTACTTTTACGAAGGATTGAGAATTTTACTCTGCAGACAGGTCTTCAGCATGGCATCAAAACAAGATAACTCAGCTTGGCGATGGACAATATCTTCCTGGATCATCGGGATGACATTGCTGAATTGGCCCCTGTTTGCCCTACAGATGCCAGGAGACGATGCCCCGTCCTTTCCGGATCTGCCTAATGTTCGAGGAACTGTGCAGTCGGTCCATGGCAGCGATGCAACGATTCAAACAGAAGCGGGTCAAACATACACCATTCACACCAGCGATAACACGCACATTTACAAAAATCGTCAGCCCTTGAAGATGAGCGACATCCATGCTGGCGACATGCTGATCGGCGCAGGCTCTCTGGATGAAAAGTCTCATCTGCTGCGGGCCATTTTTGTCGCCGACGTCGATGCGGCGACCGTACAGAAGATGCGCGCGGAGTTAGGCAAAACCTGGATTGCCGGAAGAGTGTTGAAAATTGATGAAACAAAAATCACCGTGGACCGCTTCGATCACCATACGCAAGTGATTGAGGCGGATGAGACAACTTCATTTCAGAAAGATGGCCAAAGCATCACGCTGATGGACATTCATGTTGGCGATCCTATCAGAGGGAAAGGCAGCGTGAAGAATGGAGTGTTTGTTCCAACCGTGCTGACCGTGATCGACCTGAGCCATCGCCGTGGTAGAGGCCCAGGGTTGGCGGAGCGGCGATAAGACCGTGTTGGTCAATAAGAAAGAAGCGCGACGACGAAAGAAGCGCAACGGAAAATTTCTCATGAAGTATGCCGGAGAGCACATGGTCACCCAATTGTCGGTCGTATCTCTTCTGGCGCTTCTTGGCTTTTGGATCCCGTGGGCAACGGCGGTGAATGCGCAGCAGTCTCCTACCTCGCAAGCAATGAGTGCCTCGACAACAGCCGCCGCAATGGGCGGGACTGTTCGCGGCATCGTCACGGCTGGCCATACCCCATTGCCGGGAGTCACCGTCACTGCGACGAACACCCTGACCGGGAAACGATACACCACCGTGACAGATATTCGCGGCGTCTATGCCATGCGCATTCCGAAGTACGGACGTTATGTGGTGCGGGTCGAGTTTGCCGCGTTTGCAACGCAAACCAAAGAAGCCTTACTGAATGCGAGCAGCCATGAGCAAACGCTGAACTATACAATGACGCTGGCTTCGCGAGCGATACACCCAGGATCGGGAATATCCGGCGGCCTTCCAAATGCAGCGGCAATGCGTGCCCTTGGGGCGCTCGCTGGTGCAGGTGCGGGTGCTGAATCCGCAGGAATCGGAAACATGCAAAGTGGGGTAGGTCTCGCAGACGCGGCGCAGAGCTCCGATATTTCTACCGAATCTGTCGCCATCCAGGGGCAGGCGGGAACGGTGAATCCCTTTGCCAACATCGATCAGTCTCAGTTGCAGCAGAGATTGGAAGATCTGCGGGCGCAGAATGCTTTGTCTCAGTCCCCCGGGCAGCGCGGTGGTGGACGTGGTCGCGGAGGTCCGGGCCGGGGCGGTCCAGGGGCAGGGTTCTTTCGCCACTTCAATCCGACGCAGCCTCATGGGACCATCTTCTATCGCGGAGAAAACTCGGCGCTCGATGCGATTCCGTTTTCGGTAACGGGCGCACCCGTCGTTCAGCCGCCATACAACGACAACACTGCAGGCGTAGTGTTCATTGGGCCACCGCAGGTCCCGCATCTGCTGAAACCCATGACCAGCAACTTCTTGTTTCTAGGAGCGTTCATCACGCGTAACTCCAGCCCCTTCAACCATTACGCAATTGTTCCTACCGCGGCTGAGCGGAGCGGGAACTTCTCCAGCTACACAGGCACCGGGACAAAGGTTGTGCCAATCTATGATCCGACGACCGGGCAACAATTTCCTGGGAACAGCATTCCCGCAGGAAACATCAGTCCACAAGCAAAGGCGCTGCTTCAATACATTCCGTTACCCAACCAGCCGGGGGTGCAGAATTTTCAATATCTGACTACGGCCCAGACGAACCAGACGCGCATTGGCGGGCGACTCGTACATAACTTCGGTTCCGGCGGAGGCGGCGCTGCGTTGCCGCAATTTTTGCAGGGGCTGATGGGGAATACCAATCATGGCCTGACACAAAATGTGAATGCGAACTTCAACTTCAATCACGCTGCTTCCGACCGGCTAAATGTATTCCCTCAACTGGGCGGATCCAATCAAACCTATCAATATTCTCTGAATCTGGGATATGTGATTGGGTATCGCCGTTGGACGAACAATGCCAATGTGAATTTCAACCGAACAAATTCGCAAGTGAGTAATTTTTTTACCGGTAAGACAAACATAGCTTCGCAGGTTGGTATCCAAGGTTTGGGTTCCGATCCTTTCAATTATGGTGTCCCGAGCATCGTGTTTTCCTCGTTCCAGGGACTGAGCGAGCAAATTCCCAAATCCACACTGAACCAAACGATAGCTTTTCTGGACACCGTGTCCTGGACAGGGAAAAAACATAATGTCCGTTTTGGAGGCGATTACAGGCGCATTCATCTGGACGTGCAGGGCGGCACAAATGTGACCGGAAGCTTCTACTTCACGGGCTTCGCTACGCGGCAGCCGGGCGGCACACCAGTTGCCGGTCAGGAGCCGTCGGGATCGGACTTTGCCGATTTTTTGTTGGGTTTGCCCCAGGAAGCCGCACTTCAACAAGGAGTTGGGAGGTTCCATTTTGCGGCCAATGTATGGGACCTTTTTGTTCAGGATGACTGGCATCCGCTCCCTAACCTTACGCTGAATTACGGCCTGCGCTACGAGTATTACTCGCCATATACGGAAGAAAACAATCGACTGACAAACCTCGCTTTCACGCCAAATTTGAGTCAGCTCGAAGTGGTGTTTCCCAATACCAATTCGTCGATCAACGGGAAATATCCCGCCAGTGTCATCAATCCGGACCGCAAGGACTTTGCGCCTCGCGTTGGCTTTGCCTGGCGCGCAAATAAATTGACCGTCGTGCGTGGAGGATATGGCATCAATTACAACACTGGGCAATATGCGGCAGAGGTACAGAACCTTGCGTATCAACAACCCTTCGCCAACACTCTAACGAACATTGTTCCGGCCCAGTCTTCGCCCAATCTATCGCTGGCAACAGCTTTGAACGGGAGCACCACGCCCAGCGGGATTACGAACAATTATGCTTTCAATAAGAACTATCTACTCGGCTATGTGCAGGTTTGGAATCTCGACATACAAAATACTTTGCCTCTGAACATCGTCCTGAATATCGACTACAACGGGGCCAAGGGCACGCATCTCGATTTAGTGGATGCGCCGAATCGCCAATTGACGGGTCTCCTCAATCCAATGTATCCCTCCTTCATCTATGAAGACTCCATTGCGTTTTCCAGTTACAACGCTCTCGTAGTCAAAGCGTATAAGCGATTGCAGGATGGAATTTCCATGGGCGCGACATACACCTACTCCCACTCGATCGATGACGCTTCTTCCATTGGCCAATCGACATCGGTGGTTGCGCAAAATCAGCAGAACATTCTGGCAGAGGAGGGCAATTCCGCTTTTGATATTCGGCATCAAGTGGTTGGGCAATGGCTCTATGAACTTCCTTTTGGGCCCAATACGCACTTCTTGAACAGCAATTCGTGGGTCGGTCACACGCTCAGTAATTTGTCGATTTCCGGCACGTTCGACTTCGCTACGGGCGTGCCGCTTTCCCCGAACTACCAAGCGACGAGTACCGATGTGGCGCGGGGTTCTGCTGGCAGCGAGCGCCCCAACCGTGTACCCGGCTCTTCCTTGATGGCAACCGGTGGCAGCTTGCATCGCTGGTTCAATCTGAATGCCTTTTCTCCTCCCGTCAACCCTGTCACCGGCGCTCCGGAATATGGCAATGCTTCGCGCAACTCGATTCCTGGCCCTGGCACCGTCGCGGTCGATATGTCACTGGCAAAAACAATGCACTTCGGAGGCAATCGCTCACTGGAACTTCGCGGGACCGCCGATAACGTGTTCAACACCGTGCAATATGTCGGCGTGGATGCTTCGCTCGATTCTCCGACACAGGGCCAGGTGACATCCGCTGCAACGATGCGGCAGATCATTTTTCTTGCCCGGTTTCGCTACTAATTCAATGGAGAAGAAAATGTATCCGCGAAGGCGCTGCACATCCCGATTGTTTGGTGGAGGATTGCTCCAATCACTACTTTTAATATTGTCTGTCGTAAGTCTTTTCTCGTTGGCGAAAGCCCAGAGCAGTGCTCAAGCGCAAAACCCCAATACGTCACAAGCATCGTTCACCTTAAAAGTGAATAGCGACATCGTGCTGACCAACGTGATTGTACGAGACAAGAAAACAGGAAACGTTGTAACGGGCCTGAAGCCGAGTGACTTTACGGTCCTCGAAAATGGCAAGCCGCAACACATCCTCACACTGGATTTTGAAAATGTTGACGATCTGGCCCGACAAGGCGAAGGAGTCGTTAGCGGAACAAGTGACAGTAAGGCGAGCACTCCGCAAGTGCAGCTCTTCTCTAAGAATGGGCAAATCGATGAAGCCGCGTTGAGAAATCGTCGGCTGATCGTCATGATGTTCGATCTGTCTTCCATGCAGGTGGAGGACCTGGACCGCGCGGTAGCAGCCGCGAAAAACTATGTGCAAAAGCAGATGCAGCCCGCGGACCTGGTGGCACTCGTCTCCCTGGGCACTTCGCTCAGTCTCGACCAGGACTTCACTGCCGACAAGACCCTGATCCTGCGCCAACTGAACCGGTACAACGGCAATGAAGGCCAAGGCATGGCCGCCGGTGGCGATGGAACGACCAGCGGCACACAGGACCTAAGCGAGTCCTACACGCCGGACGAGAGCGAATATAACTACGTCAATACGGACGTGAAGTTGTATGCCATTGAGGCAGTTTCAAAGGCGCTGCAACGCATTCCGCAAAAAAAGTCTTTGTTGTTTTTCTCTGGCGGCCTGACTCGGACCGGCATTGAAAATCAGGCATCGCTGAATGCTGCCATCAATGCTTCCGTGCGCGCGAACCTTTCCATCTATACCGTGGATGTGCGCGGGCTGGAGGCACTGCCTCCTGTGGGAGATTCCCAGACTGCCAGTCTGCGCGGCAACGCGGCATATTCGGGATCGGCTGTGATGGGCCAGTTCAATACGAACTACGGTTCGCAGGAGACGCTCTCGACACTGTCTACCGACACGGGAGGTAAGGCCCTT
>JAJYSL010000025.1:12451-35081 GCA_021793595.1 Acidobacteriota bacterium | reverse complement strand
GAAAAGCGCCCGGATCTTGTGAAAGATCAACGGGCGCGAGAGCAGCCCTCCCCCAGAACTGCCCCTTGAAAAAGAGGTTAGCGGTGGCGGAGTGTATTGTCTACAAAACTTGAGTAACATTATTCGTGTTACCGTTCCCGTTTTCCCCATGCGGTTCAAGCGCCCGCATTCAGAGGGGTATCGCGATGCACCGTGGAACCCGCGCCGCGGCTCTCAAAGCCGCATTCGATAACCTCGCAGCTCGATCCATCCCCTAGCGCCTCGCCGATACGCCGTTCAAGGGCAGCCCGATCCAGATTCCGCTCCACCACCAGCAGAATCCCCGGACCCGCCCCGCTCAACGCCGCTCCCAGGATGCCCGGAGTTCCAGCCAGCGGCAGCATCGTCGCCAACAACGGGCAAATCGCCACCCGGTAGGGCTGGTGCAGGCAATCCAGCATCGCCGCCCGCAGCAGGTCGTCCCTGCCGGAAGCAAACGCCGCCACCAGCAGCGAGCTATGCTGCAAGTTTTGTACGACATCCGCGCGACTGTAAAAGTCTGGCAGCAGCTTGCGCGATTCTTCCGTCCGCACCGGGTCCCGCGGCAACACCATCACTGCACTCCAGTGCTTAGGGATTTCGATCCGTCCCACATGCACCCTCGGATACCCTTTGGGCTTCTCCCCGTGTTCTGCCGCCGCGCGCGGCGCAATCGCCGAAACCGTCATTCCTCCCAGCCAGCAGGCCGTGGCATTGTCCGGATGGCCTTCGAGGAACGCGGAGGCGTCCAGTATTTCCTGCTCCTGCCAGCCCAGCTCGCCAAACTCGACCGCCAGCGCAATCCCAGCCAGCCGTGCCGCCGCGGACGACCCACACCCCATGCCCAGCGGAATTCCATTCTTCACGACCAACTGCAGCGGCTGGATCGGCCGGCCATTCTCTTCCATCAGTCGCTTGTACGTCTCCAGAATCAGGTTGCCTTCCAGCTTGCCGCACGCCTCGGTGTCTCGACCCTCCGCGGCAATCCCAAATCGGTCCGCCGCCTCGGCGTCGATTTCCAAATGCATCTTCAGCGCCAGCGCGCCGGTATCAAAGGCCGGACCCAGGTTGGCGGAGGTCGCCGGCAATCGCAGATGTACACTAGGCGAGGTCTTTTTCATCCCCGCACCGCCACATCCAGCACCCGCATCACCGCTTCCGCTGTCGGTTCCAGCACCTGCGGCGCCGATGCCAGCCCCTCCATCTGCTTCCGCTGCTTTCGATCCATCGCCGTCGTCTCTTCTACCGTCAACAGCTTTCCCCGATGAAAATCGATCGTGTATTCCGGATCTTTCAACGTGTGCCCGGTCAGCAGCAACACCGCCGTCTCCTGCTTGCCGACATGCCCCGCCGCCACCAGCTTCTTCAATCCTGCCAACGTAACAGCAGAGGCCGGCTCGCAGCCAATGCCTTCCGCGCCAATTTCCGCCTTGGCCAGCGCGATCTCCTGCTCGCTCACCTGCTCGCACCAGCCGCCCGTACTTTCCAGAATGCCAACCGCCTTCTTCCAGGAGGCAGGATTGCCAATCCGGATCGCACTTGCCCGCGTATGAGCTTCCACTGGAGAAAATTCCTTCCCCCGAGATTGCTTCCAGCTCAAAAACAGCGGGTTCGCGCCCTCCGCCTGAATCACGCTGATCCGCGGTACCCGATCAATGATTCCCAGCGCGTGCAGCTCCAGAAATCCCTTGCCCAGCGCCGAGCTGTTCGCCAGATTTCCACCCGGCACAATCAAATGATCCGGCACCTGCCAGTCGAGCATCTCCGCCAGCTCAATCGCCGCCGTCTTCTGCCCTTCCAGCCGATATGGATTCACCGAGTTCAGCAGGTACACCGGCGCGCGCCGCACCAGTTCCGCCAAGACTGCCACGCATCCGTCAAAATCCGTCTTCAACTGGCACGTCACCGCCCCATAATCCAGCGACTGCGACAGCTTGCCCCACGCCACTTTGCCTTCAGGGATCAGCACCAGCGATCGCATCCCCGCCCGTGCCGCGTACGCCGCCATCGATGCCGAAGTGTTTCCCGTCGACGCGCATGCCACCCATTCGAATCCGCGCTCATGCGCCACCGAGAGCGCCGCCGTCATCCCCGTATCTTTAAAGGAGCCGGTCGGATTCATTCCCTGGTGCTTGGCAAACAGATGCTCCACGCCCAGGCTCTTGCCACAGCGCGGCAAACGATACAGCGGCGTGTTCCCTTCCTCCAGCGTCACCACGTGGCGCTCGTCCGCCATAAACGGCAGCAGTTCGCGAAACCGCCATACCCCGCTGCGATCCAGCGCCTCGCGCGACAGCCGCCGCCCCCGCCAAAGTTCCTTCCAACTCTCCGCCCCGGGATACGAATCCGGGTGCCCCACGTCTCGCTTCTGAGACGTGGGATGATCCTTGTCTCCTGCAGCGAACCCACCCGGCAGCAACTCCGGATACTCCACTTCAAACAGGTTGCCGCACTCGCGGCAGCGAAAATCCTCCGCCGCCTCCGCTCCGGCAATCTCGGCCCCACACCCGATGCAGTGCAATCGGTGCGCGGTTGTCGGCTCAGAAAGTGTTTGCTTTTCCATCATGGGATACGTCTAGCGTATCAGGTCATCCCCACCCATTTCCCTCCACCCCGACTCACTCTCGTCTATGTTCGAATCGGCAATACCAAAGGCTGCTCCCGCCTTGGATGAAAAATTCCAAACAATCTGGAAACAGGTTGGAATGTCTATGGGCTTAGTGGGGCACCTGCAACTAAAAACTCTGCCATGCACGGAATAGTCGTGTACCAGACTCGTGCAGAAAATGATCGACTCGCAACGATTCAAAGTTTCTACCGCCGTATTTGCTGTGGGCTTCTTTACTTTGTTCCTGTACGAACGGAGGTAGGATCCCAAACGAAATTTGGATCCAGCAAAAATAAGCGCTGATTGGAGGCCGATGTGAGGCGAGTCGCCCGCCTCGAGCCGGGTACCCCCTCGGTTTGCGACACTAATCTGGGTCCGTTTGCGTCTCCCACATCGGATACCCTATGCTGAAGAGTTCTTCCTGGCTCGCCAAAGCCTTTAGGGGTATCGTATGTCGCGAAGCACCGCTGAAGACGTTCCGAAGGGTTCTGCAACCGCCGAACCCGCCCGGTCGCCGCGGCGAATCTCCGCTGCGGAACAGCAATGGATCGACACCACCCTGATGCCCGCGCTTGCAAAATCGCCAGAGCGGCCCATCGGTGCCGACACTGACACCAATCGAAATCCCGACGGCACCGCCCGCTTCACTACCATCTCCGGCGTTCCGGTCGAACGCCTTTATACCCCCGCGGATCTACCCGCGGATTGGAACGAGCACCCCGAAAAATATCTCGCCGCACCCGGCCAGGCCCCGTATACCCGAGGTATTCACGCCACCGGCTATCGTGGCAAGCTGTGGACCATGCGCCAGTTTTCCGGCTTTGCCACGCCGGAAGAAACCAATCAACGCTACAAATATCTTTTGCAAGCAGGCGGCGGCGGCCTCTCCGTCGCCTTCGATCTACCGACGCTGATGGGCTACGATTCCGACCATGCCAACAGCGAAGGCGAAGTCGGCAAATGCGGCGTCGCCGTCGATTCGCTGGAAGACATGGAGATTCTCTTCTCCGGCATCGACCTGGAAAAGACAACGGTCTCAATGACCATCAATTCCCCGGCCAGCGTGCTGTGGGCCATGTATCTCGTGGTCGCGGAGCAGCAGGGTGCGGACTGGAAAAAGATTTCCGGCACATTGCAGAACGACATCCTCAAGGAATACATCGCGCAGAAGGAATACATTTATCCTCCCGCGCCATCGATGCGTCTGGTCATCGACACGTTCGAGTTTGGCTCGTTGTTTACGCCGCGATTCAATCCCATTTCCATCTCTGGTTATCACATTCGAGAGGCGGGCGCGACCGCCCTGCAGGAACTGGCATTTACCATCTACGACGGCGTCGAATACGTGGAGTGGGCTCTTCGCCGCGGCCTCGATGTCGACGATTTTGCGCCCCGACTAAGTTTCTTCTTCAACTCCCACAACGATTTCTTTGAAGAGATTGCCAAGTTCCGCGCCTCTCGCAAAATCTGGTATCGCCTGATGACGGATCGCTTCCACGCCAGGCAGTCGCGCTCTCGGCTAATGCGTTTCCACACCCAGACCGCCGGCGTTTCGCTCACCGCGCAACAGCCGATGAATAACATTGCGCGCGTCGCGATCCAGGCGCTGGCCGCCGTCTTGGGCGGTACGCAATCGCTGCATACTGATGCCTACGATGAAGCGCTCGCTCTGCCGACCGAAGAAGCCGCCCGCATCGCGCTCCGCACTCAGCAGATCCTGGCGTATGAGTCGGGTGTCGCCCAGACGGTTGATCCGTTGGGCGGGTCATACTTCGTCGAAAACCTCACTCTAAAAATGGAACAGGGCGCGTTCCAATACTTCGACAAGCTGGACGCGATGGGCGGCATGGTCCGCGCCATTGAACAGGGCTTCCCACAGAAGGAGCTGGCCGAGTCTAGTTATCAATACGCCCGCGCCGTCGAAGCCAAGGAAAAGATCATCGTGGGCGTCAATGATTTTGTCGTCGAAGAAACTCCGCAGCAGATTCTCTACATCGGCGAGAGCGTACGCGAGTCGCAGACAGAAAAATTGAAACACCTTCGTGCCCGTCGCTCGCAGGCAGAGGTCACGCGCCGCTTGAGTGCGCTGCGCCAGGCCGCTGCCCGCGAACCGCAGGCGGAAAAAGGAAAGATCTCCGACGCCAACACCATGCCATATATTCTGGATTGTGTTCGCGCCTATGCCACCGTTGGCGAAATCTGCGAAGCGTTGCGCGATGTGTATGGAACCTATGCAGAATCCAGCTGGACATAAGGCAGTTTGACAGAGAGCAGAAATATTACGGCCCCCCACCCTGGCGTAGCTAGGGGGAGATAGTATGAAGCCCGCACTACAGTAAGAGCGAGAATGTTCGAAACAGGGATACGTGAGGAAGCCTTTGACATCCGAGCCAAACATGAAGCACGAACATGAATTCCCCATTCGTGTCCTGGTCGCCAAACCTGGCCTGGACGGCCATGATCGTGGCGCCAAGGTCATTGCGCGCGCACTGCGCGATGCTGGCATGGAGGTCATCTACACCGGCCTGCGCCAAACTCCGGAAATGATTGTCAACGCTTCCATTCAGGAAGACGTGCAATGCATCGGCCTCAGCATTCTTTCCGGCGCGCACAATGCGATTGTTCCCCGCTTGATGGCGCTGCTGAAAGAACGCGGCGCCGACGATATTCTGGTCGTTTTAGGCGGCACCATTCCAGCGCAGGACATCGATTTTCTAAAACAGCAAGGGGTCGCGGCCATCTTCGGCCCTGGAACACCGCTCGAAACCACGGTGGAATTTATTCGCGCCAACGTCAAGCCGCGCGGTGTCCCCGCCTAACGCGCGTGTGCGAACAACCTTTCTATGGAGGAACGTAATGAAAAATGAAGGACTGGTAGATCGAATCATTCGAGTCATCGTTGGACTTGGTATTTTGAGCATGCTGTTTTTATTGCACGGCCCTGCCCACTGGTTCGGACTGATTGGGTTGGTGCCGCTGATCACCGGACTGGTGGGCATTTGTCCCATGTACGCCCTGCTGGGCGTGCGGACTTGTCCTGTGCGACAGAAGTAACTGGCGCCACGCGTCTAGGAACGCAATTTCAGGTTGCGTGGAACGAACAGGCAACAGGCGAATTGAAGGACTGCCAACTGCCTGCTCGTTCAGAGGCTTGTATCCGGCGAATGCTCGATGCTCACGCGACTCAGCAAATCCGCGCCTATTTGGGCGGGAAATGATCGAGCATTTTATCAACTGCGCTTCTGACCTTTTTCTCTTCACCCTTCGTGCTCTTCAATACATTGTCTTCCGTCGCCTGCCCCCGCCAGATGATTGTTTTTGTCTTTGCGTCGATCATGTCCAATGTCAGGATTCCCATGGTTACGGGCACTTCCGAGGTTGTAGTATCTTGGATGCCCATCCCACCCATGCCCATGCCCATGCCCCAGCCCCAACCACCCCAACCGCCACCACCATACCCATAGCCATTCGTTTCTAAGTCCTCTGTTTCCTGGGTCAGGAAGTGATAGGTCACCAGCAAATCGGGCGACTGCGAGGCGGAAACCTCTCTCAGCCCCTTTTTGGCAAGGTCCTCCCGCACAAATTGTCCGACATACTGGCGGAAAAAGGGATGGTTCGTGTCCTTGCTGGGAATCCATGCATACGTTTTATCCCCTGCGAATGAGGCTTTTTTTGCCCAGTTGACTCGAACGGATTGTGCCTGCAATACGGCTGGAGCTGCGAACAGCGCCACCAGTGCCAATGCAAGAGAAAAAATTGAGCGACGATACGTAAACTTTCTCACTAACGTTCTCCTTTCAGAAAAACTTATTTGGTTCAGTTGAAAATTTGGATTACCGGATAGTTCGGCGAACAAGAAATTCCGCAAGTCACATACTCTTTGGACGTCGCCGTGCCCTTTAGGTATTCCAGTCGAAACTTTTTCTCCTACAATTTTAACTTGCCTTTTGCAAGCATTCTTGCTATTTTCGCCATATTACTTGTATTTTGCAAGTAATATGGCGCTGCTTTTTATGCCTAAACAATCAAAATCCCGACCTCGATCCGGCTGTCCCGTCAGCATGTCGCTGGAGCAATTCGGCGATCGCTGGTCGCTCCTGATTATTCGCGACATGATGGTCCGGGGCTATCACACTTTTAAGGAATTTCAGGAGTCAGGCGAAGGCATTTCCTCCAACGTCCTATCGGATCGGCTAAAAACGCTTGAGGCTGCCGGCATTTTGTTGACTGAGCCGGATGAAACCGATGCGCGACGGCTGCATTATCGCCTGACGCAGAAAGGCATCGACTTGGCGCCCGTGATGCTGGAACTGCTCATCTGGGGCGCAAAGTATGAATCGACTGCGGCGCCATGCGAGTTGATCGACCAGATGGAAAAAGGACGCGACCAAGTCCTCGCAGAAACTCGAAGACGATGGCGCGAACGGGATTTGACGCCCCTGATTCCCCGTTTTGACGAAATACCGCAAGACAACCCAATGCGAAGCAGTGAAAGGAGAAAAGGATGAGCAGCGTACGCGTATTGGTAGGTACAAGAAAAGGTGCGTTCGTTCTGACTGCGGATGGAAAGCGCAAGAATTGGGATGTGAATGGCCCGCACTTTGGCGGCTGGGAAATGTATCACCTGAAAGGATCGCCCGTCGATCCCAATCGCGTGTACGCTTCGCAAACCAGTGGATGGTTTGGCCAGTTGATTCAGCGCTCCAACGATGGCGGCAAGACCTGGGAGCCGATGAACAATAAATTTGTGTACGACGGCGTTCCCGGCACGCATCAGTGGTACGACGGAACCCCGCATCCATGGGAGTTCAAGCGCGTGTGGCATCTGGAGCCGTCGCTGACCGATCCTGACACTGTATACGCCGGCGTGGAAGATGGCGCGCTGTTCCGTTCGACCGATGGCGCTCAGTCGTGGCAGGAGATGTCTGGATTGCGCAAACACGGCACCGGGCCGAAATGGCAGCCCGGTGCCGGCGGACTTTGCCTGCACACCATCCTGCTTGACCCGGAGAATCTCAGCCGCATCTACATCGCGATTTCCGCGGCCGGCGCCTTTCGCACCGACGATGGCGGCGAAACCTGGAAGCCAATCAATCGCGGTCTGCATTCGCAATACATACCCGACCCAAATGCCGAAGTAGGACATTGCGTGCATCACATCGCGATGCATCCCTCTCGCCCGAACGTTTTGTTTATGCAGAAACATTGGGACGTGATGCGCAGCGACAATGGCGGCGACACCTGGCAGGAGGTCAGCGGAAATCTGCCGACCGACTTTGGTTTCGCGATCGATGTACATGCACACGAGCCGGAAACGCTGTACGTCGTCCCGATCAAGAGCGACTCCGAACATTATCCAATCGATGGAAAGCTGCAGGTATTTCGCAGCCGCACCGGCGGTAACGAATGGGAAGCAATGACCAAGGGACTGCCGCAGCAAAACTGCTATGTCAATGTGCTCCGCGATGCCATGTCGGTCGATTCGCTGGACGAATGCGGCGTGTACTTCGGCACCACCGGCGGTCAGGTCTATTGCTCCGCCGATGCAGGCGACAGTTGGAATCCAATCGTGCGCGATCTTCCGGCTGTGCTTTCGGTGGAGGTCCAGACGCTGCGATGACGTCGACGATTCGAATCGAGTTGCCGGCGCATCTGCGAACGCTGGCGGGGGTGGGCCGCGAAGTGAGTGTCGAGGTGGAGGGGATAGCGACTCTTCGCGTAGCCATCGACGCGCTGGAGGCCCGCTATCCCATGCTGCGCGGAACCATTCGCGATCAGGTCACACGTCAGCGCCGGCCGTTCCTGCGATTCTTTGCCTGCCAAGAAGACCTGTCGCATGAGTCACCCGACAATCCATTGCCGGAAGCGATCGTTCTTGGAAAAGAACCGTTGATCGTTCTAGGAGCGATCGCTGGAGGATAGGATAGGCGTCGAATAGCGAGTGAATTGAAGCCGGATCGGCTCCTAAAGAACGAACTTGCTGGAGAACAGATATCCCGAAAATTCCGCCATTCCTATGGTGCAACGATCAAGCTGAGGAGGCGGCGCACTTCCAGCAGCAAACATGCGTGCCATGACGAAAATGGACAAGCTCGATATTCAGACATTGCAGGATGCACGCGACTCGCCACAGAAGTGAAGTAACAAGAACCGCAAAATTCACTCCATCCGAATGCGAATTGGAAACATCTTCTGCCTACGCCAAGGTTTCGCAGAACCACGGGCGGCAAATTTGTCGCGATCATCGCTCGCGTCCTGCTGGGGCTGATGTTCCTTGTCTTCGGCCTGAATGGATTTCTGAACTTTTTGCATGCGCCATTGCCCCCCGGCCTGGCTGGAACTTTTCTCGGCACACTCGTGGCCAGCCACTTCGTCTACTTCGTTTCTGGCGTGCAGGTGATCGCAGGCGCGTTGCTGCTGGTCAACCGATTCGTACCGCTGGCGCTGGCGTTGTTGGCGCCCGTCCTCTCCAACATTCTTGTTTTCCATATCGCCATGCAGCCCAGCGGCTTGCCTTTGGGCCTCGTCGCGTCTGTTCTCTGGCTCATCTTGGTATTTCGATTGCGCGATTATTTTGCTCCCCTATTTGTACAGAAGGCAGTTGAGAAGTAAGTCGCAGCATTCCAATCTTTGCTACACCAGGAGACAGCCATGGATCTGAATCCATATCTGAATTTCAATGCCAATTGCGAGGAAGCATTTCAATGCCAATTGCGAGGAAGCGTTCAAGTTCTATGAACAACACCTCGGCGGAAAAATCGAAGCGATCCACACTTTTGCCGGCTCTCCGGTGGAGAAGCAATTACCGCCGGAGTGGCGAAATAAAGTGATGCATATCCGAATGAAAGTCGGCACAACGGTGCTGATGGGTTCCGATGCGCCGGAAGGCCACTATCAATCACCTCAGGGATTTTCGGTTTCGCTCAGCCTGAAGGACGCTGCCGAAGCGAACAGGGTTTATGAGGCGCTGTCGGCCAACGGTGCCGTGCATATGCCGCTCCAGCAAACCTTTTGGGCGAAGCGGTTCGCCATCTTTACTGACTCGTTCGGCATCCCGTGGATGATTCATTGCGAGTAAAGCCGCATCGAGTGTTGGCGCTCAAATGCGTGGCTTAAGAGGAACGTATGTTCACCTGCCTTTGAGCGCCTGCACATATTTTTCCGGTAGCGCCCGCTTTGTCAGGGTGTGATCGGTGACAACATGAGTGGTTTCTCCCTCGGCGAGTAACTGCTGATTGCTGACACGCACCACGCGATAGCAAAATTTCAAAACCGCGCCTCGAACTCCAGTCGCGTGGGTGGCAATGGTGAGCTCATCGTCATAGCGAGCCGGCGCTTTGTACCGGCAATTCGCCTCGACGACCGGGATAAAACAGTCGTCCTCAATTTCCATGGTTTTGTAATCGAAGCCGAGCTGGCGCAGCAATTCCACGCGCCCAATTTCAAACCAGACCAGAAAGTTCGAATAATAAACAACGCCCATCTGGTCAGTTTCCGCATAGCGCACACGTAGACGGACCTCACCTCTCACACCATTCCCGCTGGAATTCAATTCGTTCACGCGTGCATCTCCTTAACTGTGGCTGACGGTCTTGGTGTGTTTTCGGGAAGGCCATTGGGGCGTGCGTCGTTCCAGGAATGCGGACACTCCTTCGCGAAAGTCTTCGGTGCCGCGCGCAGACGCGTTCATTTCGACAGCCGCCTTCAACTGACGGTCGAGTCGCTCCTTGACATGCGCGGACAACAGCCGCTTCGTAGCGCGCAAAGACTCAGGACTGTTCTTCAGTAGTTGACGCGCAAGGTGCACGGCTCGTTCCATCAGGCCGGAGTCGCGCACGACTTCATTCACCAGGCCCATCTGTTGCGCTTCTTCCGCGCTGATCAAACGAGCCGTCAACAGCAAATCCCTGGCATGTTTTTCGCCCACCTGTAGAGTGAGGAACGTGGAGACAATCGCGGGGATGAATCCGATACGAGCTTCTGTATATCCGAATTTCGCTTCAGGAACGGCCAGCGTGAAGTCGCAGACGGTGGCCAGTCCCATGCCGCCTGCAATCGCATGTCCGTTGACCGCGGCGATGGTCGGAAGCTGCAAATCGTACAGTCTGCGAAGCAACAGCGCGATGCGTTCCGCGTCAACATTGTGCTGTCGGGTTGTATTTTCGAGCAGCGACTGCAGATGTTCCAGATCGAGACCCGCGCAAAATGCTGGACCTCTGCCGGTCAGGATCAAGACGCCGAAATTGCGATCCGCCAAACTGTCCAACGTCGCGATCAGCTCATCGATCATCTGCGGAGTGAGTGCATTGCGGCGTTCGGAACGATTGAACGTGATGGTGATGATGTCCTCCATCTCCGTCATATACAGCGTTTGATAAGGCATTCTGGCTCCCACAGGGATACACGCGCAAATCCATAGTAGAGGATGAGATGGCGCAAGTCACTTTCAAGGAGCCATCACTTTTTGGCGGTTTGCAGCAGTGCTCGATTCAGGTCGTGGCTGCGACCTTCGTGCAGGCACTGGTTCCCGGAGGCTGAAGCCTCGCCAGAGATGGTGTAGGCAACTGCCGCGCCGATAAGCGCCGGAATGATGAACATGTTACCGCCAGTGGCCTCAGCGACAAAGACGAACGCAACCAACGCCATTTTGTGTCCAGCCCCGATAAATGAGGCCCTGCCCATGCAAGGACTTGATGAAGAGGTTGATTTGGACCGGGAGGGATAGTTCGTTCACTCATTCATGCGTTCTATCGTATCGCGATATATTTACGAACGCCGTGGGAGTGAATCTCTACTGTAACGGCGGCCCAAATTCCGCGGAAATCTGTCGCGTGCGCGCCAACATGTCCGTTAGCGGAGCCAGGTCGGGCAGCTTGGCGCCGGCACTCCGCAGCGCTGCCAGTGCCTGCTCGGTCGCGATATTGCCGACCAGAGAATCCTGCGCAAACGGACACCCACCGAGACCGCCCATCGCCATGTCGAAGCGGCGGCAGCCCGCCTCATACGCGGCCAAAACCCTCTCTTCCACCTGATCGGGGCGCGCATGCAGATGCACCCCAAATTCCACGCGATCGTCTGTTGCGAGCACCGCGTATATGACGGATTCAATTTCTTCGGCGCTGGCCACACCGACCGTGTCAGCGAGAGAGATTTGCTCCACGCCCATTTCGGTCAGCAGGCTGCAGCCTTCGATGACCTCTTCGAGACTCCACGGGTCGCCGTATGGATTACCGAAGGCCATCGACATGTAGACGGCCAGGTCCACGCCCGCCTTATATGCCAACTCCGCAATTGCGTCGATTGCGTCGAGGGATTCTTCCGGCGTTTGATGCTGGTTGCGCTGGAGAAATCCCGGCGAGATGGAGTACGGGAAGCCGAGGGTGCGTACGGATTCCGTCGCGATGGCACGTTCAGCCCCTTTTTCATTAACCACAATGCCGATGATGTCGACATCCTCCGGAGCCTGCAACAGGCGCAGCACCTGCTCAGAGTCTGCCATCTGCGGCACGGCCTTTGGCGATACGAAGGAGACTGCGTCTATATGCCGAAAACCGGCGGCAATCAGATCGCGCAGATAGGAGGCCTTCACGTCGGCCGGAATCACCTTTGGCAATCCCTGCCAGGCATCGCGCGGGCATTCGATAATTTTGATTTCGTCGCTGATCATGGTTGTTGCATTCTGGCGCATCAATTATGTTTGCAGAATTCCCGGGTTGAATCGTGGAACGTCCGGATTGAGCGCGGCCGCCTCCAAAGCCATGCGCAGAACATCGCGCGTTTTCCTGGGGTCGATAATGGCATCCACCCAGAGTCGCGCAGCCGCATAGCGCGGATCGGTCTGCTCATCGTAAGCGGCCTTGGTGGAGTCGAACAACTCCTTTTTCTCCGCTTCGCTGAGTGCGTGTCCCTTGCGCTCCAGTTGTTTGATTCGCACCTCCACCAAAGTGTTGGCGGCGGAAGCGCCGCTCATCACTGCATATTTCGCGGTTGGCCACGCAAAAATAAATCGCGGATCGTACGCTTTGCCGCACATGGCATAATTCCCCGCCCCGAATGACCCGCCAATAATGACAGAAATCTTCGGCACCACGCTATTCGAAACCGCGGATACCATTTTGGCGCCGGAACGAATGATGCCGTTCCATTCGGCATCCCGACCCACCATAAATCCGTTCACGTCCTGCAGAAAAACTAGCGGGATCAGGTTCTGATTGCAATCCATGATGAAGCGCGCAGCCTTGTCGGCGGAGTCGGAATAAATCACGCCGCCAAACTCCATATGTTTTTCGCCGGTGTGGCTAATCTGGGTGCGATGCAGTTTCTGGTTGGCAACGATGCCGACGGCAAAGCCGCCAATGCGCGCATATCCGCAAAGCACGGTCTGGCCGTAGTCCGGCTTGTACTCGTCAAAGCGCGAACCATCGACAACGCGAGCGATCACGGCGTGCATATCGTAGCTTTGCGTTACCGCAGAAGGATCGGGATTGACGATGCCGAGCAAATCTTCCGCGGAATATTTTGGAGCATCCTTCGCATCGTCATAGGCAACCCGATCGAACGGCGCAGCCGCCGGATGGCCAAGTCGGGAGACAAGGGACCGCAGGCGCGCAATACAAAGATGATCGTTGGGCTCTTTAAAGTCGACAGTCCCGGAGATTTCGGCATGCACGGTGGCGCCGCCCAGTTCCTCCGCAGAAACTTTCTGGCCAATCGCCGCCTGCACCAGTGCGGGCCCAGCGAGAAATAATCCGCTGCCTTCGGTCATCAACACGTGGTCCGTCATCACCGGTAAATACGCGCCGCCGGCAACGCACATCCCCATGATCGCGGTCATCTGCGGAATGCCGCGCGCTGACATGACGGCATTGTTGCGAAAGATGCGGCCGAAGTCGTCCTGATCGGGAAACACATCTTCCTGCAGCGGTAGAAACACGCCGGAGGAGTCGACCAGGTAAAGCGTGGGGATGCGATTCTCCAGCGCGATGTTCTGGGCACGCAACACCTTCTTGGCGGTCATGGGAAAAAACGCGCCGGCCTTTACGGTGGCGTCGTTGGCGATAATCATCACCAGTCGACCTGCGACCCGGCCCACGCCAGTGACCGTGCCCGCCGCGGGAGCGCCGCCGTAGTCCGCATACATGCCATGGGCCGCGTAGATACTCAGCTCGTGGAACTCCATGTCCGGATCAAGCAGCAGATCGAGGCGTTCGCGAACCGTGAGGCGCTGTTTTTTGTGTTGCGCTTCCATCGCTTTAGCCCCGCCGCCCTGACGGATCACCGCCTGCTCCGCATCGAATTCGGCCAGCAGGCTGCGCATGGCGGCTACATTGGACTGGAAGTGCGCGCTGCCAGTGTCAATAGCGGAGGAAAGCACGTTAGGCAGCGGATCGTTCGACGGTGGAGATGAATGGGTCGTCATAGGCTATGGGACACACGCGGAGCCTGCTCAGCATAGAACACCGCGCGGCGTCGCGCAAATCTTCGCAGCATTTCGCACGCAGGAGCGATAGACTCATTTGTCAAGGGAGTGAATCATGGCGGAACGGCAACCGGTGGGATTCTCCGATTTCGAACGGGTCGACATCTTGCTGCATGAGTACGATTCGCTGCGGGACGAAATTCAACAGCGCATCGCCCACGTGTATCAGGTCGTGATTATCTGCGCCGTGCTGGCGACGTGGCTACTGGGCCGTACTATGGACGGGCGTTTCTGGCTTGGCGTGACATTGATGCTTCTCTTGATCGCTGCTTTTGGCTGGTTCAATGGCGAGGACATCAAGCGCGCCGCCGCGCAATTGCGCGCGATTGAGCAGCATGTCAATGACCTGTCGGGCGAAGATCTATTGACCTGGGAAACGCACTATGGCGGCGCCATCGCCGGGTACTGGGGCCGTCCCAGGCCGGCGCACGTGGAAAGACGAGCCAAAAAACTGCGCGCTAAAACTCAGGAATAGAACGATCCGCAGGCGATTTCTAGGGCAGCAGCGTTACCGCGCCGCTGCCGATGTCGTAATAGCCGGCGATCACTTTCAGTTGACCTTCCTTGATTTTTTCAGCGACCACGGTGGATGCCTGGCTCAGCAGCGTGGCCTGGATTTTAGCATTCGCTTTGGTGACGGCTTTATAGTCGTGGCCCGCCTCGTCGACTGCAGGTTGAATGTGCGGGTACAGCACACTGATCTGTCCGGGCACGGATTTGCCCGCGACGGCTGCCTTCACCGCGCCGCAATTGCTGTGGCCCAGGACCAGAATCACCTTGGTGCCGAGCACCGCGACTCCATACTCCAGGCTGCCGATGATCTCCGGCGTGATGACGTTGCCGGCAACACGCGTCACGAACAGATGGCCGATGGTCTGATCGAACACAATCTCCACCGGAACGCGAGAATCTGCGCAGGAAAGCACGGCAGCGTACGGTTCCTGCTTTTCTTCCAGGTTGTGCTTCAAAATCGTCAAGTCATGTTCGTGTGCAGTCGTTTTTCCACTGACGAAGCGACGATTGCCATCCATCAACTCCTTCAACGCAGCATCCGGCGTCAGCGTCGACTGCGCCAACACGGAATACGGACGAAGAAAACCGTGGGCCGTTTCGACGACGACTCCAGCGGTCACAATGCCAGCAACGGCGGCTGCAGAACCGCACAGGAAATTTCGACGCGACTGCTGGGCAGCCTGAGTGGATGCCAGCGTGGGACTGGATAACCTTGAGTCTGACATGGAACCGGCTCCCTGGCCATGAGTTCCGGCGCATACCATTCGCTTTCTCTGCGACGGGAAGCTCACTCGATGGTTGAACGAGGATAGTGCCCGCTCTTTGCGTGGCAAAGAGCGGGCGGTGGCTGCTGGGAATCGAATCCAGCTATGCCGAGTGACGGCCGCGCTCCTGCTGTTGGCTAGCCAGGGAGCGTTCTGCCGTGCGGGTGGTAATGGGGCGCTCTTCCGGAGTACGAATCACCGAATAAATACCTGCGGCAATGGCACCCCCAATAAGGGGTGCGACGATGAAGAGCCAGAGCTGCTGAATCGCCCATCCTCCAACGAAAAGGGCTGGGCCAATGCTGCGCGCCGGGTTGACCGAGGTATTGTCGACGGGGATGCCAACCAGGTGAATCAAGGTGAGAACCAGGCCGATCGCCAGGCCGGCAAAGCCGACAGGAGCCTTGATGTCCGTGGCTCCCAGCACGGTCAGAACCAGGAATGCTGTCAGAATGACTTCCGCAATGAAGGCGGCCTGCAGGCTGTAGAGGTCGGGAGAATGCGTCCCGTAACCATCGGCGCCCAGACCACTGACGGACGCATGATAGCCGCCCGGAATTCCGCGCGCAATCGCCAGGATAAGTGCTGCCGCAATAACCGCCCCAATAATTTGAGCAATGACATACATAACGGCATCTTTGCCGCCGATCTTTTTCGAGAGCAATACCCCAAAGGTGACAGCGGGATTGACGTGGCAACCGGAAATGGGACCGATCGTATAGACCATGGCCAGCAGCGACAATCCGAAGGCAAAGGCGACACCTTCAAAGCCAATATGCTTGCCGGCAAATACAGCGCTGCCAACCCCGCCAAATACCAGAACGAATGTGCCGACTAGCTCTGCAAAATACTTTTTCATTAAGAATCCTCCGGAAGGGAATCAACCAGGAAATCATCTGAATATACACCCGATGGATACGGAGGCACTATGAAAAAACAAGCATAACAGGCCCATTACCCCACTTTTATGAGGCAAAGGTGGGATAGTTGAGCGGTTGAAATTGTCCTGGATTTCTCCGACTCGTTTAGTGGCCGTCGCCGTCACCATCGTGGCCGGCGGCAGCGTGGGCTTGCGAACTGAGGCTGACAGTGTCGGGCGGCAGACTTGCGGGCTGGCTGGAAGCTGAAGCGGCGGGCGCAGCCTGGGGTTTGACCTGCACTGGCAGGGCCTGTTGAACGGGCATGGACTGCATCGAGATGGGACTCAGCATGGGGTAAATCCTCCTGCCGGATTCATCGGCGGTTTGGAGGGAAACATTAGGGCAATTCCCGGTGCCGATCCCTATCTGAGCTTTCGAGCCTACGGTGTCGTACCGGCTAGTCCCAATTCTTCCGCGTGCCGCTGCATCGCTGCCAGGCAAAACGCGATATGGTCCGGCAGCGGGACGCCGAGCTCCGCTGCGCCAACAACAATGTCATCCCGGTTCACGCCACGGGCAAATGCCTTGTCTTTCATCTTTTTCAGCACAGACGGCACATTGACATCTCGGATCGATTTCGTGGGCTTGACCAGGGCATTCGCGGTCAGGAATCCAGCCAACTCATCACAGGCAAACAGGACTTTGTCCAGATGTGACTCGCGGGGCGTGTGGGTGTATTCCGCATGGCCTAGAATGGCATGGCGCACCTCTTCCGGCCACCCTTGCTCGGTCAGGATGCGATTGCCAATCCAAGGATGTTCTTCGGCCGAGGGATATCTCTCGTAGTCGAAGTCATGCAGCAGGCCGGTGATAGCGTAGGTCTCGAGCAGGGTGCGGGCTTCGTCCGGCGTCAGGCCGAGCTCAGTAGCGCGTTGCTCGCCGTAGGCTCGAACACAGACCTCGACAGTGAGTGCGTGTTTCAGCAAACTGGCAGACTGGGTGTACTGATTCAGCAAACGCCAGGCTGCTTCGCGATCATAGGTTTGGACTTGGGTACCTTCAGTTGTCAGCGATTCCAGCGATCTATCGCCGGGTGAAGGAATTGGCATTGCTTCGGTCATCTGGCGCATCTCCTCATCTGATGATCCACGAAATTCGAGGCATTTTTGCGGATATTTTGCGTATTTCAGACTTTTCTTCATTTTTGTCTTGACAAGTTGCTGATTTCCAAGCAAGTTATCAAAAGGCGCGTGCCGTGTGTACGCGACGGATGTCAGCTCTGGCCTCCGTAAACTAATTTATGGCAACTATGATGGCTCCCGTTGCTTCAAGGGAGGTTCTACGTTGCGATCGCTGCGGTCTGGTGCAATTTAGCACCAGCAATTTGTTGTGCCGACGCTGCAAGAAACCCCTGGAAGTGGCAGAACCCGAATCCGTAGTGTCCTCCCCCGTTGAAGTGATGGGGACACCTGTGCCGGGAAACCGGCAATCCAAAGTGGCCGTGCGCCTGCGAGAAATTCGCAATGCCCGACACTTAAGCCAACGGCAGCTCGCAGCCCGGCTGGAGGTACCGCGCACCTACATCTCGAAGATCGAGAATGGTCGCGCTATGCCCACCCTCTCGAGCCTGCAGCGGCTGGCCAACGCCTTAGCAGTTCCCATGTCCGAAATGGTGCATGACGCGCGGTATGAGCGAGAACGCGAAATTGCAACCATGATGGAAGATTCTTTCCTGTCGGAAATCGCACAATGGGCCTCTGGACTCGACAACCTGCATCGCGCCATGGTGCTGGGTCATATTCGTGAGATGGCAAGCGGCGGCCGCCGAACGGCCTAGAACCTGCTCCCCCAGCAGGCTTAAGACCACGCCGCTAATCAAGTGCAGCCACGATAATTCTTATCGACACCGTGGCCGATGGCAGACCTGCCCGCATCCAATTTGCGACCCCTCTTCGCACTATGCTACGGTCGAAGCAAGTCGAGGTATTCCCCTTGTCCAGCGCAACCGGACCCAGCCGAATTCATGAATTGCCCGCGGAGGAGCTTGCCATCTATCGGCAGCTGGATCCCGAGCAATTGCCGCAGCACATCGCCATCATCATGGATGGCAATGGACGATGGGCGGGTCAGCGGCGTCTCCAGCGATTCTTTGGCCATCAACAAGGCGCGGAATCCGTGCAGTATGTTGTCGAGACCGCCTCGCGGATTGACCTGCCATGGCTGACGCTCTACGCGTTCTCGCTGGAAAACAACCTGCGCCGCCCGGAAACAGAAGTCAGTTTCCTGATGCGACTGCTGCGCACCTACCTGGTGAACAACGTCAAACGGATGAACGATAACAACGTCCGGATTGCCTACATTGGCCGCATAAAAGACCTGCCGCAGGAAGTGCAGGAGACCATGCAATGGGCTTCCGAGCAGACCGCGCGCAACACCGGCACCACGCTGACGCTGGCCTTGAACTACGGCGCGCGGGTGGAGATAGTCGACGCCGTGAAGGATGCGTTGCGCAAAATCGCCGCCGAGCAAAGCGGCTCATTTTCTCTTGAAGAGCTGCTGTCGAAATTCAACGAACAGCACATCTCCCAGGCGCTTTACACCGCACACATGCCCGATCCGGACCTGGTCATCCGTACCAGCGGCGAAATGCGCATCAGCAATTTTCTGCTCTGGCAGATTGCGTATTCAGAAATCTATGTAACTGATCGTTTCTGGCCCGACTTTCGCGGCAAGCATTTCCTCGATGCAATTCGCGAGTATCAATGCCGCGAGCGCCGCTTCGGCGGCCTTGGCAATTCGCCGAAATTAAAGCCTGTCGAGCCGGAACAAGTCCTCGTGCGCTAGACCGTTTTGTCGATCAGTTCGAAATCATTCCGTGAACAACCGCCTGCCGGATCTCTGAGATCTACACCCCTGAAAATCGCTGCGCGGTTTCTCCATTCATACGATAATGGTCATCAGACTCAATCCATCCTGAGGCACAGTCATCCCTTGTGCCTACACACGGCAGGCAGAGAGAACTCGGTGCAATGAAACGTATTCTGACGGCGGTCATCTTAATTCCGCTGGTGCTGGCGTTAATCCTGTGGGGTCCGTTGTGGCTGCAGTTGTTGGCGGCATGGATCATCGCAGAGCTGGCGCTTTATGAGTATCTGGTGCTGGCGGACGCATCGGGCGCGCGGGTTCCGCGTTGGCTGGTGCTTGCCTGCTGCGCCGCCTTGTTTGCGGTGGCGTACTGGACACCCCCGTTATTGTTGGCGGCCGTAGGCATTTCCGCATTGACGCTGCTGGCTGTTTGCTCGCTGCGTTCGCCATTGGAACGAGTTTTGCCCGATGCGGCTGCTGGATTTTTTGGCTTGATCTATGTGGCGCTGCCGCTGGTGTTTGCTCCTTTGTTAACGATGCAGGAAAACGGCACTTCCCTGCTGCTATTCCTGCTGGTGGTGGTGTGGGCCGGCGACATTGTGGCGCTCTATGTAGGGCGTTCGATAGGCCGCCATCCAATGGCGCCCCAACTCAGCCCGAAGAAAACCTGGGAGGGCGCTGCCGGATCAGTCATAGGCAGCATCGCGGCTGGGCTGGGAATCGTCTATCTTGGGAGCCATCTCTATCGCCGTGGCATCGAGCTGTTGTTCTATGCTCAACCATGGTGGTATTGGACCGGCATGGCAATCTTGTTGAATGTGGCGGCACAGATCGGCGATCTGCTGGAATCGGCCATCAAGCGGGGCGCAGGCGTCAAGGATTCCGGCACATTGCTGCCGGGACATGGCGGTATGCTCGATCGCATTGACGCGTTGCTGCTGGCGCTCCCAGTGTTGTGGTATGCACTGCTGTTGCGGCAGGCCTATTGAGGCGAGGTTCGCTACAGACGTTGAAGAAACTACATCAGGAAAATACTTGAAAAATCTTGCAATTCTCGGTTCTACCGGCAGCATTGGCCAGAGCACGCTGCGCATTGTCGAAAGCTATCCGGAGCGATTCACCGTGGTCAGCCTGGCCGCCGGCCGAAATCTGGACACCATCCTGGAGCAGTGTCAGCGCTGGCGACCCCGAGTGGTATCCGTCGCCGATGAAACACTGGCGGAAAGCTTGCTGCAACAACTACCCGCCGCTGGCATTTCCGGCGTAGAAGTTGTCTATGGATCGGCGGGCACAGTTCATGCGGCCACTTTGCCGGAGGTCGACTTTGTGGTGAGCGCCATCGTCGGTGTCGCCGGTCTGGAAGCGACCTACGCCGCGATTCAAGCCGGCAAAACCATCGGAGTCGCAAATAAGGAATGCCTGGTGGCCGCGGGCGAAATCCTGATCGAAGAAGCGCGCCGCCGCAAGGTGATGATTCTGCCCATCGACAGCGAGCACAACGCCATCCATCAATGTATGCGTGGCGGCGCGCCACAGGAAGTACGCGCCATCTGGCTGACGGCCTCCGGTGGTCCATTTCGCACGACGCCACTGGAAGAATTTGCAAAAATAACCGTGGAACAAGCCTTGCGTCATCCTACGTGGGTGATGGGCCAGCGCATTACCATTGATTCCGCCACCATGTTGAACAAGGGTCTGGAGATCATTGAGGCCTGTCGCTTGTTCAACCTGCCGCCCAGCGCTGTGCGTGTGACGGTGCATCCACAATCGACCATTCACTCGCTGGTGGAATTTGTCGATGGCAGCATTCTGGCCCAGCTTTCGGTGACGGATATGCGGCTGCCGATCCTGTATGCATTGACCTATCCGGAGCGTATTCCCTCTGATCTGACTTTTGATATGCGCAGCCTGGCGGAGCTGGATTTTTCCCCGCCGGATCTGGAGCGATTCCCTTGCCTTCGGTTGGCATATGAGGCGGCGGAAATTGGAGGCGAGCACTGCATCGCACTGAATGCAGCGGATGAAATCGCGGTGGAGGCCTTCCTGTCAAAACGCATCCCCTTCCCTGCCATACCGCGTACAATTGAAGATGTGCTGCGGCAGACGCCGCACCAGCATCCTGCCACCATAGCGGAAGTGCTGGATGCAGATGAACGGGCACGGGTCGCCGCCCGCGAGTTGCTCGCGAAGGACCAGAGAGCGTAAAAACCAGAGAACGGATACTCCCAAATCAGCATGTCATTTGCCTTCATAAGTACGGTTTCCATGCTTGTTGTCCTCGGCGTGCTGGTGCTGGTGCACGAGTTCGGTCACTTTGCCGTGGCCAAGTTCTTCGGCGTGCGCGTCGAGACTTTTTCCATTGGATTTGGCAAGCGCCTGTTCGGCTTTCGCCGCGGCGATACTGACTATCGCATCAGCCTGCTGCCGCTGGGCGGTTACGTGAAGATGGCAGGCGAGCTGGGCGGCGACGGAACGATACCCATAAGCGGCGGGAGCGCACCGGTCGCTGCAACGCGCGATCCCGGCGACCTGAATTCAAAACCCCGCTGGCAGCGCATACTGATTGCCTGCGCGGGTCCAGCCGCTAATTTTCTGCTGGCAATCTTTTTGATGACTGCCGTGTACATCGGGCACAACGAGGTCCAGAACTACCTCAGAGATCCGGCCGTCATCGACTATATCGTGCCAAATTCGGTAGCCTCCAAGGCAGGATTACAGCACGGCGATCGCATCCTTCGTTTCGACACCGTCGAGAATCCCAATTGGGATCAGGTCATGGAGCGCTCGGTGCTGAATTTGAACCACACCGTGCCGATCACAGTGCAGCAGCAGGATGGCGAGCAGAAGGATTCGTCCCTGTTTCTGAAATCCCCCTCGAATCCGGACAACTTCAGCCTCGGAGACATTGGACTAACACCGGAGATCCAGAAGAAGCCGCTAAAAGTCTCCATCGTGGAACCGAGCATGCCGGGTGCGAAGGCCGGCCTCAAGTCTGGGGACGAGATTGTCTCCGTAGACGGAATCCGCCTGCATTCGCTGCCGTCGATGGTGCTGTATCTGCAACATAACGGCGACAAACCAGTCTCATTGTCGATTCTCCGCAATGGAAAGCCAGGCACATTGACGGTGACGCCCCAGAAAACAACGGGCCCGGACGGACAGCCCCGGTACCAGATCGGATTCAGCACAGAACCGCCGCCTTCGCACATTGAGCGGCTATCGCTGCCGCAGGCGTTTTCCAAGGCCGTCAAGGAATGCGTGAACGAATCGACAATGCTGATAGACGTGCTGCGTCGTGTCGTCACCCATCAAATGTCGGCCAGGACCCTGAGTGGTCCGGTCGGAATTGCGCGCCAGACAGGCTACGTTGTATCGATGCCTGGATGGTCGCCAATGTTGGCGTGGACAGCTTTCATCAGCGTCCAGTTGGGCGTTTTGAACCTGCTGCCGATTCCCATCCTGGATGGTGGAATGATCCTGTTCCTGCTGATTGAATCCGTGATGCGGCGCGACATGAACGAGA
>JAJYSL010000025.1:0-12441 GCA_021793595.1 Acidobacteriota bacterium | reverse complement strand
CGAGAGGCTGAAAGAACGCGTCTATAAGACCGCATTCGTCTTTTTCATCCTGTTGATGGTCTTTGTGCTGTTCAATGATCTATCGAAAATTCCCAGCATCGCACACATGAAACTCTAAGCGGAACTCCACCGCCCCGCTATCGCTGTGCCATGAAGTAGGAGCCGATGACGGCCACGCACGCGATCGCCTGGGCCACTAACGTTTCCACGGTCGGGAAGACAGAAAACCAAAGTCCCATCCAGCCGGGGATGACATTCGCCAGCCATGGAATCGGCGTGGTTGGCAGCCAATGCGCCAATTGCATCTCCTGCGCCTGCTCTCCGACCATCACCAGCAACACGCCTCCCAACATGATTCCGGTCAACACCAGCATCTTTTTGTAGGGCAGCTTGCGATGCGCCACGAAAGTGAGCGCAGCGACAATGCTGGTGAAGATAGACCCCAAAATCACTCCATACAAAACTGGCTGGCCACCGAGTCGCAGGCGATAGCCTTGCAGGAACAGCACCACTTCCACTCCCTCGCGATAGAACGAGGTGAACCCGAGCAACGCCATGCCGAAGAAGACCCGGCGCAGCGAGGTATTCTGCTCCGTCGCTTCCTTCAGCAAGTCATGTTTTCGCTTGTTGTGCAGCGAAATCCAGCCAGTCCAGTAGAGCTTATGAAAGAACCAGTTCATCACGATCAGAAGCACCACAATCGCCAGCAAACCCGTAACCGCTTGTAGATAGAGCGCATTCACGTTCTGCGCCAGGTCGTCGATAATGCCGACGGCGACAAACCACGTGACCAGCGTCGCCAGCAAGCCCACGCTCACGCCGGTCGTGACTGGACGCCAATAGGCGTCCTCTGACTTCATCAGGCTGGCCGTAATGGCGGAGAGCACAAGAATGCACTCCAGCCCCTCGCGAAACACCAGGATGGCAATATCTACAATTTGTGCGATGGAGCCGCGACCAAGCGCAGCGGGGCTAGGAACGCCTGCGGATGCAATAGCTTGCCACACCGCTACGCCCAGCAACAGGCACGCGCCGACAGTGAAAGCAATGGGGAAAGAGCGACTTCTTCCTGGTTGTGAACGTACGGTCGTGTCTGAAACCATGGGGCTTCCACGTCAATCTAGGACCATTATAGTCGCAGTTATGGACTCGCATGATCGCTCGCCGGGAAATCCTAATTCTGCCTGGTTTGCGAGGGGTGGTGTCCAACTGTTTTACGGCAGCGAGCGGGCCTCTTGCGGGCCGTCGGGGCCCTCGCTGGAAGCTTCCAGCACTTCTTCTTCCATCTCGGATTCTCGAGCCACATTCCGCAGCGAAACCTGCTCGACACGGGCAAAAGCCAGGCCTGCCGGAATCACGGTGAGGAATGTAACGACGTAGAGCGTCAACGCACACGCTGTCGCTTGCTCCGGCCCAACATGCAGCACGCTGGTCAGCACGTAAATGATGGCGACCTGGGAGCCGCCGCCGATCGCCGGCAGTTGCGCAAAGGAGCCGAACAAGCTCCCCGCCATCAGCAGTGTGGTTTGTGCGGGAGGGATCGCGGCCAGTTCAGGAGCGGTAAAGGAATGCACAACAACGACATAGGTAAGCGCTATCAAACCCCATGTGAGGAACGAATAAAAAAGCGCTTCCAGAAATGCACCCCACCCGGCAATGGCATCCAGCCCGTGACTAAAGGCAAGGATTTTTTCGTGGACTCCGTGGGCAAACTTCTTCGAAATCACGCCAAGCGAGCGGCTTGCAAGATCCGCCATTTTCTCTCCGGAAATGCGAATCGCCACGGCGATTAGCGCCAGAACCAGCGCAGCCGCGATGCCGAAGTATCCGGCGCGACGAAACTGTTCGTGGTACGGAAGGTTGCGTACCGAGGGACTGATGGAAAGCGTGACCGCGATGATGCCGGCAGCGGCCAGCAGGTCGAACACGCGTTCGACCGCGTACACCGCCAGCTGTGAGGTGAAGGTCACTTGCTGCCGCCGTGCGACAAGGTACGGTCGAACGAATTCTCCCAGCCGACCGAGAATTGCAACAGAAGTAAAACCAATGAATTGCGCGGGGACCATTTGGGCTGGAGTGGCCGGCTTGGTGGGACGTAGAAATACGCTCCAGCGAAAGGCACGCGTGATGTACGCCCCATAGGTCAGCAAGATCGCCAGCACCAGACGCGACCAGCGAATCGAATCAAAGGTTCGCGTCAGCGTGGACCACTCAAAGGTCTTCAACGTCCGAAACTGGAAGTAGACGAGAATCACCAGGAGGGCAAAGATTCCGCCCATAACAAGCCATCGATGTCGTTTCATGCAGGTCTTTTCAGGTTACCTTATCGAAACGTATTTTGTCGGCGGCGTGGCGACTGCAGCCATCGAAAGCAACGGCGCGTGGTTGGATCGCTGTCGCGCTTCCCGCAGCTTCCGCTGATTGAAGTCATGGATGACACGTTCCACGTAACGACGGGTTTCCGCATAGGGTGGGATGCCGTGATAGCGGTCTACGGCTGCCGGGCCGGCATTATAGGCAGCCAGAGCAAGAGCGATATCCTCGTGGTAGTACATCAGCAACGCGTCCAGATACGCTGTGCCACCGGCGATATTCTGCTCCGCCGCGAAACTGTCACGCACACCCAGATCTTTCGCGGTGGCCGGCATCAACTGCATCAAACCCCTTGCGCCAACAGGAGAAACCGCGTGGATTCGGCCGTCGCTTTCCGCGTGTACGACGCTGGCCAGCAAATCCGGATCGAGATGGTGTTGCGCTCCCGCCTGCTGCAACAGCGCAGGGATGTCGGTTTGCGGAGACGATTGCGACAATCCGGTTGCCTGGGGTGCCGTGCTCGGCAAAACCGCTTCTGCCTGAACGGTTTCTACGGCGACAATGTCGGCGGCTGCCACATCCAGATAATCCTCGTCTGAGGCGGTCAAATACAGCCGGACTTGCCCATCCAGATTTTTATGGTGATCGCACACCAGGGCCGAACCGTTGCGCAGGGTTACGCGGTCCGCGGCATGCACGGCCGCGACAGAGCCCACAAGGCCCGCCAAGGCTCCCAGTAGCGCGAGTTTGCGATAGGTTTTCATCAGATTCGGTCAAGCTTCGATGAGCTTAGTCGGCCAGGACTGGGGCTGTATTTTCTCTGGCAGTCCGAAAGTCCTCTTCCAGCATACGCAGAATTGCCTGAGCTGCGCCATCGAACTCATTGCTGCCGGTGACACTCCAGCCATTCGCAGTCGCCATATCCAGCAACTCCGCCGGCGAGTTTCCCATGACCACCGCGCGGCCGGCATAGGCCAGCATTTCGGCGTCATTCATATTGTCGCCGATGGCTACAATCTCCGCAGCGTCGACCCCGCGGTCCGCCGCCACTCTGGCCAATGCGCTGCCCTTGGAGCAGCCGTTCGGCATCAGGTCCACGATGGAAAGATCGCGGGCAGGATATTCCGTGCGATGAATCGAAATCTTCTGTCGCAAATCCTCTGCGTCCGCAGTCGCCGCTTCCAAAACGGCGAGCCCGTCACGCATCACGGCGAGGGTGCCGCAAATCATCGCCTGCACTGGCTCTTCTCCCGCATCGAAGGCTCGCTCCAATGGCAACACAGCCTCCAACTCATGCAAGTTCGATTCCACCCAGCGCGTCAGGCGCGCATGCAACGCCGCGATGTTTTCTACTACAAGGGCGCCAGGACCAGTACGATCAAACGTGAAGACCAGCGAATTGCGGTAATCGTTCAACTGACGGCATACTTGTAATGCTGTTTCGACCGGCATGCCTATGCGATCGACGGGACGCCCACCGAAAGTACGAGTGATGGCGCCGTTGGAACTGATGAGAACTGTCCCCGGGTCAAGCCCGAGCGGGGCCAGCATGGTCCACGCAAAACTGTGGCGTCGACCGGTGGCGAAAACAACCTCGACGCCGCTGGCGACGGCTTTGCGCAAGGACGCGGCGGTGGCTTCGGTAAGAACTCCTTTGCCGTTGAGCAGCGTTCCATCAAGATCGCAGGCAAGCATCCGCGGAAAACCGGGCTGGCGAAGTGGCATACTCCCAGTCTAATCGGCGACAATGAAATTTCGATGTACGAAGGAAGTGGCGAGATGACACAGCCGAATTCGCGATGCCCCACATGCGGTGCGCCGATGGAAAAGCAGCCGCCGCGCCCGATGGAGCCCTCGGCAACAAAGAATAAGGAAGAAGATCGCGAAACCGATCATCGCGGCGTTGTGATGCCCAAGCGCACGCGCATCGGCGGCATCATCATGCCGCAATAATCGCGACCGGAACAGCCAGGAGATCATGACAGAACGCCTCTACTCCACTGACTCATTTCTGACGAATTTCGATGCCGTGGTCACCGACATCCAGGAAGTTTCGCGCGCCAGCGGCCAATCGCTGTGGCGGGTGGCACTCGATCGTACCGCCTTTTATCCTACCGGCGGCGGTCAACCGTATGACGTTGGCACGTTGATCGCGACCTCTCGCAGCGGAGCGGAGTTGACTGCCGAAATTGTCGACGTGGAAGAGGATGAGCACGGTGAAGTGTGGCACCACACAGCGAAGCCGCTGATCGCCGGCACTATGGTACGCGGCGTTGTCGATGCGGCGCGGCGGCTGGATCACATGCAGCAACATTCGGGCCAGCATTTGCTATCGGCTGCGTTTATTGAGATTTGCGGAGCTCGAACGGTCTCTTTTCACTTGGGCGAAGCCAGTTCGACAATCGATCTGGACGTCGACACCTTGGCGCCGGACATGCTGGAGCGTGTGGAGGAGCGCGCCAACCAGATCATCGCGGAAGATCGACCGGTAACAATGAGCGTTGTTCCGCGAGAGCACGCCGAAAGTTTGCTGGCGGCAGGCGAGTTGCGCAAATTGCCGCCGCGCCAGGGCGACCTGCGCATCATCACCATTGCGGACTTCGACCGCAATGCCTGCGGGGGTACGCATGTTCGCTCCACAGGACAAATTGGCGGGTTGCATCTGCGCGGACTGGAAAAAGTGAAGCAAGGACTGCGGGTGGAGTTTGTCTGCGGACTGCGCGCGGCGCGGGTGGTGCGCAACGATTTCAACCGACTGACCGAGGCGGCGCGGCAGCTTTCCGTCGGATTCGAAGAAGTGCCGCAGGCCATCCAGCGCCTTCAGGCGGACGCGAAGCAAGCCGCAAAGCACACCCTGAAGCTGACCAATGAGCTGGCGCAATATCAGGCGGCGGAGTTAGTGGCGCAGGCTCCTGTCAGTGCAGGCCTGCGGTTGATTCAATTGCAATTCACGGCCGCGAACCAGGCAGATGCGTCCTACGTAAAAATGCTGGGCAGCAAGATTGCGGCGCAGGCGAAGCAGACGGTTGCAGTCCTCGGCTGGAAGCCGGAAGAGGCTTCTGCACCCGCAACGGTGGTGCTGTCGCGCAGCGGCGATCTGGAGTTCGACTGCGGAACAGCGTTGCGGACAACGTTAGCGACCCATGGCGGCCGCGGCGGCGGATCGAAAGACATGGCGCAGGGTTCCGTGCCGCTGGAAAAATTGCAGACCACCCTCGACGAACTGGCTGCACACTCTCGCGCATCGATGGCCGCGAAATAGCATCGTGGACGCGCCGCGACTAGGTGCGCATCAATGGCCGCGCGGACGAACTGGCGGCGGAACTTCGCTGGAGGCAACCGCGGGCGGTGCGGCAGCCATGCGGCGGCGATCGCGATAGGCCAGCAACAACATCGTCAGACCGAAAAGCGACAGCACCACTCCCCAGACAAGATTGATGTCTATCCCCAGCGATTTTTGATAGATTGCGCTGCCGTGGGTGAACAGTCCGTAGACCGCCATCATTCCCCCGGTCACAACGAAAAGCAACCCCAGCGGTAGTCGAATGTCGAGCCCCATCGCAATTCCCTTCCCGTGCGATTTACAAAAACACTAGGTTCAATACCACCACCATGGCCAGTACCAGAATTGCGAGTGAGGCCGGCCGTTGATACCACAGCAGATGCCCTTCGGCAGGCTTGGGCGTCAGCGAGTAGACAAGCCCGACAAGGTCTTTTTCCTGGCGCGGTTTGGTCATCAGGCTTAATCCGATGGTCACGACCAAGCCAACGGCGAAGGCCCAGATGGCTGTCCAGAAGGTCTGCGCCATGGTGCTGGGATAGACGTGCAGCACGGTGATCCATCCGCCGTGAATGCCGACGCCGGAAACATCCGCGGGCAATGTCAGCCCGGTATGAAGCGCCGCCGCGCAGGTGCCCGACAGCAATCCCCAGAACGCGCCGTGGCCGGTGGTGCGCTTCCAGAACATGCCCAGCAGAAACGTCGCCAGCAGAGGCGCATTCACAAAGGAGAAGACCAACTGCAGCGCGTCCATGATGTTGTTGAACGAGGTGACAAAATACGCCGCGCCAATCGACAGCGCCACCCCGCCTATTGTCGCCATGCGACCCATCCAAAGATAATGAGCATCGGTCCCGTTCTTGTGGATGTAGGACTGATAGATGTCGTAGGTCCAAACGGTGTTGAACGCGGTCACGTTGCCCGCCATGCCGGACATGAAGCTGGCCAGCAGCGCCGTCAGACCCAGCCCCAGCATTCCAGTCGGAAAGAAATGCAGCAGCATGTTGGGCGTCGCCAGATCGTAATCCAGCAGCGGCGTGCCTTTGTTGTCGGTCAGCACGCGGCCATTCACCGGATCGATTTTGACCGGGACCAGTCCCCTGCCAACCAGCGACGAAGAGGCACCGGAGGCCATGGCCCCTCGCGTGGCGCCTGGAGTCGGCGCGGTTTGCGCCTGCGCCATCATGTGCTGCGTGACCGTAGGAACCGAGATCGCAATCAAACCGGGCAAGATCACCAGAAATGGAAAGAACATTTTCGGAATGGCGGCAATCAATGGCACACGCCGCGCCGCGAGATGCGACTCGGCTGCCATCGCACTCTGAATCACCAGAAAATCCGTACACCAATATCCAAACGAAAGCACGAACCCCAGGCCAAATACCAGCGCGTACCATTGCGTGCCCAGCGGGTTGGTGCTGGCGTGCGCCATACCGCGCCAGGAGTGCGTATAAGCGGGGCCCAGAGCGCGCTGAATGCCATGCCAGCCGCCCACGTTCTTCAGTCCTATCCAGACCAGCGGCATAAATCCGGCGACGATCAAAAAGAATTGCAGCACTTCGTTATAAATCGCGCTGGTCAGGCCACCCAGCGAAATGTAGCCGAGCACAATGACCGCGGACAGAAAAATCGAGAAATGAAAAATCCAGCTAAGCGGCAGGCCAAAATGCAGGAACAGTCCATCGAAAATATGCAGCACCTGGATCAGCTTTGCCATGGCGTACATGGAAATGCCGGAGGAAAACACCGTCATGATGGCAAAAGAACCTGCGTTCCACGCGCGCGTCTTTTCGTCGTAGCGAAGCTTCAGATATTCCGGCACCGATCGTGCTTTAGAGCCGTAATAGAACGGCATCATGAACAGGCCGACAAACACCATAGCCGGGATGGCGCCGATCCAGTAAAACTGGCTGGTCGCGATGCCATACTTGGCGCCCGAGGCGCCCATGCCGATCACTTCCTGTGCTCCCAGGTTGGCGGAAATGAAGGCCAGCCCGCACACCCAGGCCGGCAGCGCCCGCCCGGCCAGAAAGAAGTCTGTGCTGGTGTGCATGTGGCGTTTCAGCAGAAAGCCAATGCCCAACACAAAGGCGAAATAGACCAGCATAATCAGCCAGTCGATCCCGGTCAGATTCGTTTTCAGGCCGATGGCCAGCGCGGACGCAGTCAACACGATCGATCCTCAAGTTGCGACGCAGAGAGTTCCTCGCTGGTCCCAGGTACGGCGGCACAGCAAATTTGAATCTTACACCGGGCTTCCACGACCTGCCCACTTCCGTTACAGCCACTTCCCTTTTAGTCTGGTAGTGTGCATATCTTTCTTCAAAGGCTTTTCCGTACGGTCGCCTTCCTGGCAATGGCGACTTGCGCTTTCTCCATGGTTGCGCAGACTTCACCGGCCGGCGCTTCCACGCCGGGCCCCGCTGTTTCGCTCGCCACGCAACGGATGTATCCGTTGTCGCAGGTGCATGCCGGGCAGCGCGGCACGGCCTACACCGTTCTGGTCGGAAGCAAACCGGAAGCGATCGATCTGGAGATTCTCGGTGTGCTTCGCGACGCCATCGGTCCCGGCAAAGATATGATTTTGGCGCGACTGCTCGGCACCAAAGCAGAGTATGACGGCGTAGTCGCGGGCATGAGCGGCAGCCCCGTCTACATCGACGGCAAATTAGTTGGAGCCATTGGATTTCGCATCGGCCAGTTCACGAAAGAGCCCATCGCGGGTATCACGCCCATTGCGCAAATGCTGGAAGTTGCGAAAGAGGACGACCGGCCTTCCCCCATTACTTCAGTAGTCGCATCGACGCCCGACGCGTCACCGGATTCTGCGAACGCCGCGCCTGCGCTGGCTTCGAACCAGCCCGCAAGTGCTTCCGCCGCGCTGCCATGGTCTTCCGCCAACGACTCTGAAGTGCACCCGATTGAAGCTCCGCTGGTGTTCGACGGTTTCTCGCCGCAGGCCATTCAGATGTTTCAGCAGCGCTTTCAATCCTACGGGCTGACTCCAGTTTCCGGATTGGGAAGCGCAACGCCCTACGCGGTCGATCCTGCCCCTGTGGTGCCGGGCTCCGCGATCAGCGCCATCATCGTCTCGGGCGACTTTGATATGGCAGCCACCTGCACCGTCACCTATGTCGATCCCAAACGCCTGCTGGCCTGCGGACATCCGATCACACGCTTCGGGGACGTTTCCTTGCCGATGACCAAAGCCCAGGTGGTTGCCACGGTGCCTTCTTCGCTGGAGCCGATGAAAATTATCAATACCACGGAGACCGTGGGGTCGTTTACGCAGGACCGCGAATCCGGCATTCTTGGCGTGTTTGGAAAAAAAGCCAGCATGATTCCAGTGACATTGGCGCTGGGTGGCCCGCCGCAGCGGGTGCAGCCGCATACATATCACTTCGCCGTTGTTCAGCATCCACGTCTCACCTCCGCGGCGCTGCTGGCGACCGTCTATCAGGCGATGCAGGATACCAATGGCTACAACGATCCTTCCACCGATGAACTGCGCGGCACCATCTCGATCGCGGGATACCCGGATGTGCACATTGACGATTGGTTTGCGGCCACCAATCAGCAACCGGCCAGCCTAGCCGTTGCCATTGCCGTGGCGCAGCGCTTTGAAAGCCTCTACAGCAATCCGCGAGAAATGCCTTCCATTCGGCAAGTCTCCTTGACGCTCGATACATCACCGGGCAGACAGTCTGCGCGGCTCGACGCAGCTCGCGTGCTGGAAAGCCGGGTTCATGCCGGCGACCATGTGACCGTGGAAGCGACGCTACATCCCTATCGTGAACCGCAGCGCATCCTTCGCTGGACGGTCGCGTTGCCGGCCACGCTGCCGCCGGGACAGGTTCGCCTGCTGATCAGCGATGGCACCACGCTCGACCATACGCTGCATCTGATCCCCAACCCTGCCGCGCCTCCGCTGGGGCTTGGCGAGACCATTGCTCGCCTGAACCGCATGCACCCGAACGATCTGCTCTACGCAACGCTGCTGGCGCCGATGCCGCAAGCCATGGTGCAGGGCCAGGATCTGCCGGCGGTTCCGCTTTCCATGGCGAATGTTCTACAGCCAGTGGAGAACAACGGAGACTTTTCCATCGACGGGGAAACCGCCATTGCGCTGGCCTCTGAACGCCTGAATATGGCGGTCACCGGATCGCAAGTTGTTACGATAGACGTTCAACCCTGACGCCCGGTTCACGGTTGTGATGTACTTTAGGGAGTAAACATTTTTCGCTTTGACCGAACCCCTCTGGAAAGAAAAGAAATGACTCCGATGAGCACGATTCATGGCTACGCCACCCACGCTGCAGGCGCGGAACTTCTTCCTTTTAAGTACGAGTCGCAGGAACTGAAGCCGAACGAGGTGGAGATTGCGATCACGCATTGCGGCATCTGTCACAGTGATTTGCACCTGATCAACAACGATTGGGGAATCACGCAGTATCCCTTCATTCCCGGACATGAAATTGTGGGCGCCATTTCCGCCATGGGCAGCCAGGTGAAAGACCGCAGCCTGGGACAGCGCGTCGCTGTGGGTTGGCAGGCGGACTCCTGCGGCACCTGCGAGTGGTGTCTGCGGGGCGATGAAAATCTGTGCGCCCAGAGTGTGCCGACCTGCGTGCACCGCCACGGCGGATTCGCAGAGAAAACCCGCGTCAATGCACGCTTCGCCATTCCCGTGCCCGACGCGCTGCCAAGCGAAGGCACGGCTCCGATGATGTGCGGCGGAATTACGGTCTACAATCCGATTCGCACCGCCGGTGTTTTTCCTGGATCGCGCGTGGCTGTCGTTGGCATTGGCGGGCTCGGCCACCTGGCGCTGCAATTCGCGCGCGTGTTTGGCGCGGACGTGACGGCCATCTCAACCTCACCAAACAAGGAAGCGGAAGCCAAGTCGATGGGGGCGCATCATTTCGTCAACTCGCGCGAGAACGAAGCCATGAAGAAACTGGCTGGCTCGTTCGATTTGATTTTGTCGACCATCAATCAGGACCCTGACTGGAACACGCTGATCGCAGCACTGCGTCCGCGTGGAACGCTGGCCATCGTCGGCGTGCCCCCCAGCCCGATTTCCGCTCAGGCGTTTCCGCTGATCGCGGGCCAGCGCAGCCTCGCTGGAAGCCCCAGCGGCAGCCCCAGCCTGTTGCAGGAGATGCTGACGGTGGCCGCGCGGCATGGCGTGAAGGCAATCACAGAATCCTTTCCCATGGCGAAAGTGAATGATGCCGTCGCAAAGCTAAAGAAAAACCAGGTCCGCTACCGCGCCGTCCTGAGTAACTAACGCTATTGTCTGGGCTCAAATCTCGACATGCCGCTGCGACGCTACCGAGAATGCTCGCCGTTTTGAAGAACCCCATATAGGATGTAGCCATGCTGACTCGGATATACATCGATAATTTCCGCAGCTTCGTCAACTTCGAGTACAGGCCGGAGCACAAGCAGTTGTTGCTTGGCCCCAATGGCAGCGGTAAGTCATCGTTGCTCGATGCGATTCGGTACCTTAAATGGTTTGTAGATGGCGATGAGAACCCCTTCACGCAATCGACTCGCACCCGGTGGCAGGACAAGCCGCTCCAAGTTTTGGAAGTTGAAGCCCTTTTGGATCGGGAGAAGTACCAATACCGAGTCGAGGTTCGATTTGACCCTGAGACAAAGCAAGCATCAGTAAATTTAGAAAGTCTGAAAGTCTCTGGCGCGACCGTTTTTGAGTTGGCAAACGGAGAGATTCGCTTTTTCCCAAACGATAGCGACCAAGCAACGGCCGTACCGCTGCAAACGGTGAGATCCGCTTTGCATCTTTCGCAGTTGAGCAACTTGCACGTCCGCAATTTCGTTGAATGGATGAAATCTGTCCATTGCTTTCGGATCGACGAATATCACGACGCCATGAGAGAAACTGCTGATAGCGAGGAAAATCAACCCGATTACGAACTCGAAAACATCGCCGGTTGGTATCGCCATTTAGTCGGATCGTATCCCGACGAAAATCTGAAATTCCTAGAGTCCATGAGGACAGCGCTCGACGGATTCCAGGCCCTGCGGTTTTCATCCGAAGAAGACGGGAGGAGGAAACTCCGCGCGGATTTTATGACCTCAACGAAGAAGCGCGCAAATTATTCACTGTCGGAACTTTCGGATGGCCAACGATGCCTGATGGCCTTGTACATGATCCTTCACTTCCAGATAGCCAAGGGCCATACCATATTCATTGATGAACCAGATAACTTCATCTCTTTGCGTGAAATACAACCATGGCTCCTAGCGGCGGAGGAAGCCGTTGAAGATCATCATGGACAGCTTGTTCTTATCTCCCATCACCCCGAAATCCTGAATCAATGGGCTACAAAATACGGATTGCGTTTTTTCCGCGAGGATAATGGACATGTTCGGACGGAGAAATTCAAGCCTGACCCTGCGGGAAATCTCCAGCCTTCTGAATTGATCGCGCGGGGATGGGAGGATGAGTAAGCCATCGCAGGTCATCGTGCTTTTGGAAGATGACCATCACAAAATGCTCATCTACAGATATCTCAAGAAGCACGGCTTGCGCCATGAGATAAGCATTGAGCTTCCGCACCCAGGCAGGGGGAGCGCTGAAAGTTGGGTGCGGAACAGGTTTGACAAGGAAGTAAGCGCATACCGCCTACGCCAACGCAACGCCAAAACTGCGCTGATCGTGGTAATCGACGCAGACGCTCATTCGGTCCAAGATAGATGGAAGCAACTCGATCAAGCTTTGAAGGATGCTAAAAAACTACCCGTCGATATCAAGCATGAGAAAATTGCGCGGGTGGTTCCAAAGCGTAATATCGAGACATGGATTCTTTGTCTAACTAAGC